>CADEEU010000064.1:2547-9254 GCA_902826385.1 uncultured Acidobacteriota bacterium
GTTCAAGATGATGTCGATGAGATTTGGGAATATATCGAAGAGCGAAACTCGGAGGCGGCAAACAAACTAATATTTGAGATCGCGGAGAAATTTCGGATGCTGAGTCGGAATCTCCAAGCCGGAACTCGTCGAGATGACATAATAGCGGGTCGTCGTCAGTTTCCGCTCGGCAACTACAACATCTTCTACTTTCCGATAGAGAACGGCGTCGAAATTTATCGCGTATTACATTCTTCCAGAGACACGGTTCAAGTATTCGACAACGCTATCGACGAACTCAACCAAAGCTATGATCCAAACAGAAAAACGCTCGACCGTTTCCGAGGCGGTGAGAAAACACAAAGAATTCCTTTTTCCGGCGGTAGCCAATTACTATCAGGAGCCGATCGCTTTAGTTAAAGGCGAGGGTGAATACGTCTGGGACGACCAGGGAAATAAATACCTGGATTGTTTCGGCGGTGTTCTGACGGTTAGCCTGGGCCACGCGAACCCTCGGATCAACGCGGCGTGGAAGGAGCAGGTCGACAACATCGCGCATACGTCGACTCTGTACGCCAACCAGCCGCAAAGCGACCTCGCCGAAAAGCTGGCCGAGATAACGCCGGGAAATTTGAAAAAGTCTTTCTTTTCCAACAGCGGAACCGAGGCCGACGATACGGCGATCCTGGCCGCAAAGCTCGCGACCGGCAATCAGGAAATCATCGTTTTACGGCACAGTTACGCAGGGCGTTCCGCGACTGCGCTTTCGTCGGTCGGACACAAGACGTGGCGGCCGGTTGCGTCACAGGTTCCGGGAATTATTCACGCGGCGGCGCCGTATTGCTACCGATGCCCGTTCAAACTCGAGTATCCATCGTGCGGTGTGGCGTGTGCCGACGATGTCGAGGACATCATCAATACATCGACAACCGGCAACATTGCGGCGTTCATGGCCGAGACGATTTTGGGTGTGGGCGGGTTTATCATTCCGCCGAAAGAATATTTTCCACGCGTAGCCGAGATCGCGCGGCGTCACGGCGGACTGTTTATCTCCGATGAGGTTCAGGCCGCGTGGGGCCGAACGGGCGATAAATGGTTTGGAATCGAACACTGGGGCGTCGAGCCGGACATCATCACCTCGGCAAAAGGCATGGGCAACGGTGTACCGATCGGCTGGACGATCGCGACGCCCGAGGTCGCGGATGCATTTCCGGGCCTTACGTTTTCCACATTCGGCGGCAATCCGGTTTCCGCGGCCGTCGGCCTCGCGGTGATCAAGGTGATCGAGGAAGATGATCTCCGTACCAACGCTCGCGTTGTCGGCGACTACCTTCATGCCAAATTGATCGAACTAAAAGACAAGCACCTGGTGATCGGCGACGTGCGAGGCAAGGGCCTGATGCTGGGTGTCGAATTAGTAAAGGACCGCATGACGCGCGAGCCGAACCCCGAGGCCGTACTAAAAGTTTTCGAGGAAACCAAGCGTCGCGGTGTTCTTATAGGTAAGGGCGGACTTTATGGCAACGTCATCCGCACGGGATTGATGCTAAATACTACGACGGACACGGTCGACAGATTGGTCGAGGCGTTAGATGCAGGTCTGGCTTTGTGCTGACCGAATTTGCGAGAACCGCTCGGCTGCATTTTGCGTAGCAGAAGGCGTAACAACTATCTTAAGAGCATTTTGTGAGGTATCGACTTCGTATGCTGAAACACCCCATCGTTCTCGTCATCGTCTTTTGTCTCCTTTCATCGTTAACATTTGCACAGACCCCAGAGAAGGGAAAGGTGATAGCCGCGGCCGAGCGGGCTTTCGAAAAGGCGTCAAAGGCCGGCCCGATGCTCGCGCATGACCGCCTCGATCGCCAATCCCGACGGTTCGTTCACGCGTTTGACCATGGTGTCCGAATGGAAACTTGCCGCCGCTGATCTGGCAGAATTCAAAGGCGATTGGTACAGCGAAGAAGCACAGTCTGCCGTTAACGTCGTACTCGAAGGCGACAAAGCCTTTGTTGTCATCCGTCCCGTGGCCAAGCTGCCGATGATGCCGATCTACAAAGATCATTTCGCAACGCAGGGCTATGTTGTCTGGTTTACCCGAGACGCTGCTGGAAAGATCGACAAGATGCACGTCGGCGGTTCGCGAATGCGAGATATGTTGTTTGAACGTGTTAAGAAATAACTTGGTCAAGTTGGTCAAGTGATGATATTCTTTCGGCATGAGTATCAAAAAGGCAAATATCGGCGAGTTGAAAACCCACTTAAGTCTTTATGTGAAAAGCGTAAAAAAGGGCGGGAAAGTATTGATCACCGAGCGAAACGTGCCGGTCGCAAAAATTGTCCCGCTTGACGAGGAAGATCAGTACGAATCGGAAGAAGCCCAGTTGATAGCCGAAGGTATACTTAGCCCGCCGCGCAGCAACAAGCAGCTGCCGGATTCGTTTTGGAATAACAAAGATTTGCCGAATGTTCCATTGGATGTGATTCTGAGAGTAATTCGCGAGGAAAGGGATGAAGACTGAGATCGCGTTCTGGGATACAAGCGCCATCATTCCCCTTTATTGCAATCAGGTAACTTCGACCGAGTCTCGTCGGATCAGACGGCGATTTAAGCAGCCCGTGGTATGGTGGGGCACTCATCTCGAAGTGCACAGCGGCATCAACCGCTTGCTGCGCGAAGGGCTTTTGACAAAGAAGCAGTTTAAGAAGGCTCTAGACAACTGGGAAAGTTTGCACTCGTTGGCCATTGTAGTGAAACCGGATGACAACGTTTTAAGCCTAGCCGTTTCCTTAACCGGAAAACACGCTCTCCGAGCTCTGGATTCTTTTCAACTTGCTGCCGCGCTCATTTGGTGCAAAGAAAAGCCGCGAAATCGACCGTTTATATGTGCGGACTTGCGGCTTGGCAGTACGGCGGCCGATGCGGGGTTCGAAGTTGTCCTGCTTTAAATCTTAGACATGAGATTGATACAAAGAGGAGCATTAACATGAAGCCCCGTTATTTGAGAACAGTTGTCCTATCTTTCTTGTTCACTATCTTTTTTTGCGCCGGTGAAATTATAGCTCAGTGTGGAAAGACCAAGATCGGCACCCCAGCGGGGTTGCTGGCGGTACTGCAACAAAAATGTGAAAAATGGTCATTTGATCTATATCAAGATCAGGCAAGTCAACAAATCTATAAAGATACGTTTCCTAACAATTGCGACGATTCTTATGGGAACCTGACATGTTACTGGAACAACGCAGTAACGGCTTGTAAAGGTTTAGTAGCGTCTGAAAGCAAAATACATCCTTTGTCGCCGTGGACGTACGTGAAAACATTGCCGAGTACGGTCCGAGACGCCACCATCGTTAGGTGCGTTTACAAGGTGATGGGGATTAACACGCTTTTCGATGATCACGTCGTAAGGTTTGGAACTGTCCTGAATAATCCTCGCCAGTCCCATTGCGAGATAGGTATCAACGGGCCGTATCGCAACTGTTCGGACCAGTTCACATTATGCGGAACGTCTTATACAGATGGACAACGTGGTTTCGATTATACCCAAACTCAGAAGAATAAGGTAAAAGCTACGAATATTGCCAAATACGGAACCCTCACATCCGATTTGGCAGGCTTTATCTATCCAAAATCGTCATTACCCAATGGTGAACTCTGCCTCTTGGTGGATCCCAATGACTCGAACAATTGCATGGAGCCTGAGTCGCTGCCGGGAGCTCCTAACGCTCTGAACTCCGGGGAGGTCCATCATGTTGTTCCACGAAAGGACCGGCAGGGCTGCGCGTGCGGAAGAAACTCAATGAGGAATGCCGCAGTCATTTCCAGACAACTGAATAAGGTCTTGTTGAATTTCAAGCGTCCTCAGGCAGAAATTACTGCAATCAATAGTCTCGGACAAAATCCGTACTCTTGTGCATCAAACATTGCACCTCTTCGCGCAGTAAAGCCTAAGCGAAAAAATGTCCGAAGCTGGCGAAACCTCAAACGCTGAATAAACCCCGAAAGTGGAAAGCCGAGCGCACGAAATGATGCAAACACTAATCAAATCCGGCCGTATAGTCACGGCCGTTGACGACTACACGGCAGACATTCTTATTGAAGATGAAACTGTCTCGATGATCGGCAGGTTGATTGATGTTGAAGCCGACCGAGTTATCGACGCTTCAGGCAGGCTCGTCATCCCAGGCGGAATCGATCCTCACACGCACATGGAGTTACCGTTTGGGGGGACTCAGAGTTCCGACGATTTTTTTACCGGGACGCGGGCGGCGGCGTTTGGCGGGACTACGACGATCATTGATTTTGCGGTGCAGACGAAGGGCGAATCGATGACTGCGGGCGTGGATGCGTGGCATAAGAAAGCCGAGGGCAAAACGTGCATCGATTACGGTTTTCATCTGATCACGACTGAGTTTGAAGACGGCGATGAGAAGGAAATGTATTCGCTGATGGACGAGGGAATCACTTCGTTCAAGCTTTTCATGGCCTATCCGGGCGTGTTCCTGGCGGATGACGCGACGATCTTTCGTGCGATGAGCGCGGCGGGCAAACGCGGCGGACTCATCTGCATGCACGCTGAGAACGGTATTGTGATCAACGAGATCATCAAGCGTTTTCTGGCTGACGGCCGAACCGCTCCGAAATATCACGCGTTGACGCGGCCGACGATTGCCGAGGCTGAGGGCGTTCACCGTGCAATTGCTATTGCAGAGATGGCCGAGTCGCCGGTCTATATTGTGCATCTCTCTTGCACCGACGCACTGAACCAGGTGCGGCAGGCGAGGGACCGCGGCATTCCTGCGTTTGCCGAGACCTGCCCGCAGTATCTTTTCCATTCGATAGACGATTACGGCGACGGATGGGATGGAGCAAAGTACGTGATGACACCGCCGCTGCGTGAAAAGCACAACTGTGCTGAGTTGTGGAAAGGTCTGAAAATGGACGATCTGCAGGTGATCTCGACCGACCATTGCCCGTTCTGCATGAAGGAGCAAAAGGAGTTGGGCAAGGACGATTTTTCGAAGATCCCGAACGGTGCGCCTGGGGTCGAGAATCGGATGTCGCTGATCTACAATGGCGGTGTCGTTGAGAACAGGATTTCTTTGAACCGTTTTGTTGAGCTTACCTCGACCGCCGCCGCAAAGATGTTCGGTCTTTTTCCGAGGAAGGGAACGATCGCCGTCGGCTCGGATGCGGACATCGTCATTTTCGATCCCGAAAAAGAACACACCTTCGGCGTCGAAAACGAGCATATGAATGTCGATTATTCGTCCTACGAAGGTTGGAAGATGAAGGGCAAGGTCGAGACCGTTCTTTCACGTGGGAAGGTAGTTATCGAAAACGGCGAGCATGTCGGCAAGCAAGGTGACGGCCAATTCTTAAAGCGCGGTGGGTGCGTGAAGATTTAAGCCGTGTCAACCTTACGACCGAACGCCCGTGACACCGATGTTTGTCATTTTACCTCTCCGAAAAAACACAAGGTATGATATAAACACTCGAAATCGATTTGCATTGGAATACAGAATATGGCTGATACCCTGAATCGAAACCGCCGTTTTGGTCATCCTTACCCGGTATTTTTACAGGTCTTGGCGGCGTTCTCGTAGCTTTGACCGGTCTCATCACCGCCTTGATACAGACAGGGGTGATTGACCCAAAAGCTAATTCCAACGCCGTTCCACCGGTAAATACCGCGGTAACGCACGCGTCCGGGCCGCCAGCTTCGCCGTCGCCAAACGCCGAAAATGATCACTACAAGGCATTGATCGGTAAATGGGAGGTTATAGAAGAACGGTCGCCGGAGTTCGGCGGAGCAAAGATCACTTGGCTATATGATGCTGCGGTGTCAGGTAATGTGCTTACGCTGACGGGTAAGATGCATGCGTTTAACGGAAAGGATCTGAGTCCCGAACAGAAAGGCATTCGTTCGACCTATGTAACAACAATGATGGGTTCGACGGGCGTGGGCGAGTTTAAGAAAACCGAGAAAGGCGTCACAATGAGCTATCCTGCAACCATCCGGTTCGAGGATGACCAATCTACACTCCACGGCACTATCGACATCAAAGGACAACAAGCCTGCTCGCTTATGGGCCGCAAACTGTGAGTCAGTCGGTCACCGCAAAATACTCTCGCAACGCATTCCATATGAATTAATGGAACCGGGCTCATCCCAGCACTATACTCCACAGGGATGAATAGGCCCAAAAGCAAATTCCAACACCGCTGAAAATACCATGGTAACGCTCGCGTCGGTGCCATCCGATTCGGCTTCTCCCAATACAGACAACCATCGCTACAAGGCATTGACCGGTCAATGGCAGGTCATCGAAGAGTCGTCGCAGGTTTATGATTCAACGCCGTTCCCGAGGCGACGGCCGATTCGTCAAACGTGGCGAGTTCGTGAAGTTCTAACCGTGCGTCGCGTCGGCGCTTTCGGCCCTGGGCTCCGACTCGGCAGGTTTTTTTGTAAAGCCGGAAATATTCCAGCGACTTTCGATGTTCTTAAAGAGTCGTAGGCTGCTAAAGAATCCATTGGAGCCGACGCCTCCTCCCAGTTTTGAGTCTCGCTCGCCGGGCATTTTCGAATCGCGTTGCCCCGGCATTTTCGAATCCACCTGACCCGGCATTTTCGAATCTTGCTGCCCCGGCATCTTTGAATCCATTTGACCTGGCATTTTCGAATCTTGCTGCCCCGGCATCTTTGAATCCATTTGACCGGGCATTT
>CADEEU010000064.1:9354-12882 GCA_902826385.1 uncultured Acidobacteriota bacterium
TCGAATCTTGCTGCCCCGGCATCTTTGAATCCATTTGACCGGGCATTTTCGAATCGCGTTGCCCCGGCATCTTTGAACCCATTTGGCCGGGCATTTTCGAATCTATTTGGCTTCCGAGTCCCAGTGAAAGATCATCTTCGTTGTATTGAAAGGACATATATCGATGCTTCGGCGTGGGCATTGAGGCGGCTCCGGCGGCTGCGGTCAGCGAGTGTTGGGGGATAGAAACCTCTGGGTCCTCGAACGGGCGCAGGGTAACTTCGCCCAGATATCTTTGAAGGAACCGGCTCCAGCTGCGCCCCGCGCCGTTTCCGACGAAGTCGAGACGTTTGTAATACTTTTCTGACGCTCTGTAAGTGACGTAGGACCACGGGAAAAAGAGCGATATTCCATTAGAGTACTGATACTCTCCGCCGCTAAAGCCGCTGAGAATCACAACTTTATTTAGCTCGCTAAGAACGCGGTCGCACGCCTCCTGCACGCTTCCCAAAACCTTGCCGTCGTCTTGGCCGAGATCAGCGGCAAGCGAAATGCACTCGGCTCGCAGCAGTTCGCAAAAATCGCCGAGATCCACATTCTGATCGTGCATGTAGGACTGGCATTTCCAGTGTACCTGCAGCAGAGCGCGTTCCATGTGCCGATAAACCGCGCTTTTCGGATCGTCAAAACACTCGGTAAGGACTTTCGCAAATTTGTCGAATTCGTCGTTCAGGCCGCCAAGTTTAGCCATGTCCCACGCAGCCATATCGACCGAAACGCCGCCGACTGTAAACGAATCCTGGCTCTTTATAAATCGGGTGACGAAACGCTCGGCCACCTCATTGTCGTCGAGCGGTGTCATATCCCGCGCCAGCGAGCCTAGTATCTTTGCGTAAGTCCAGCCGGCACTGGGGACACTGCCTTCGGACGCGATCACCGTTTTTGCGGAGTTTTTGAATTGATAACCAACTTCGAGCATGCCCATAACACAACTGTCGAAGCCCAAAATGTCGAGCGGCTGGCCGAGCAAAACCGTCGACCGCCGCCGATCGGCGTCGGGGTCGGCATCGAATCTATGCTCTTTTTCATATTCCAAATCCAGGCCATGGATTTGGCCGGTCAACTCGTCGCTGTTTCGTGTGAGCCTATCGACCAGCAAAAACATATCTTCCATTTTCATCGTTTTGCCGGAGGACTCATCCTTAAATAAACCCGGATCATTAAAGCCCAACGAATGGCCCGAGAATATCAGACCGTATTTATCCGCCCGACGGCCGCGCCGAACGGTGTCGCCGGTGTGAACCTCGACCTTGTTCAGGCACCAGTCGACAAAATTCAGCACCGATCGATAATCGGCTGCGTTCTCATTGCGTTTCTGCGAGACGCGGTAAAGCTTGTTTGGAACTTTGAACGAACGAACGTGTCGGGGGTTGGCGGAGTCTGAAAAATCACAATACAGAGTCGGGATGGACTCCGAGTTTCCGTCATAGTACACAAACAAGTTTGTCCCGTTGGCCTCTTCGCCGGCGATCCCCTTTATCTGCTCCATTGCGTGAGCCATATCGACGCTCAGGTCGTTATCGCCCGCCAGGTATATCATTATCGTCCATTCTTTCTGGTTCATTTTCGGATCTCCTTTTTTTCGCGGCAAACACCGTTGCTCGAGTTCGGATGTTGACAAACCGACTCAGCGTGAAACCGACCTAGATTACCGTGTGATGCTCACAATATATGTCAAAACCGGGAGACCGCAAACTCAAGGCAGCTTTTTTTTCGTCCCAGCAATTCAAAAAAAGGTGCAAACAAAAGACGCCGGGTAAGGCGGCGTCCTGCGTGGGGTCACCTTCGGGGTTCGAGGACTATCTCTCTCGCCAGGCGGTCTTGCAGCACTTCGCGGATTTCAAGGCGTTCCTTGTACCCCTGCATCTGCTTTGCGTCGTTGCCTACGACCTGCTGGGCCAGATTGTCGGCCTTTGCATCGTTCGCCTCCATAGTGGCAAGGTCCTTATATTCGGTCAGCAGCATTACATTGAAATCGCCCGCACCGTGTGCCTCGGTTGTGAGCACCTTGTAGGACAAGACGAGCCCTTCTTTCTTCAGGGCTTCCTGGTTTCGCTTCCACTCGCTGGCAAGGTAGTTCATGTATGCCGTATCCATGCCGGGTTTTACACGGATAAAGCCGATGTTCCAGACAGAGCCATTGCGGTAAGGACGATTGACCTGAGCGAAAACGACCACGCTCAATGCGAGCATTAATACTGCTAATAAACCGGCAAAAGTACGTTTGTTCTTCATATTTTCTCCTATCGACAAATTTATGTTCAAAACCGATTACCACCCGGATTGTTCGATCAGCATTGCCAGAAGCCTGTTTCGGCCACAGATTCCCGTAGTTCTTGAGTGGAAGCGGGTTGCCGAAAAGAGTTCCTATCTTGCTAAACGCAAACTTGCAGTAAGTTGGGTCAGGAATTAATTAATTTAATCATTTGCGAATTTGAACTATAATCTGCGAGTACTGCACCCTAAACACCTTGATGGCCGATAGCGCTTCGCATCAAATCACCCTGCTGCTGGCTGAGTGGGGAAACGGAGACGAGCGTGCATTAGAGAAGCTGATGCCGCTGGTTTATGATGAGCTTCGCCGCATGGCGAGAGGTTTCGTGCGTCGCGGGCCGAGCGGCCATTCGCTGCTCACAACCGAGCTTCTGCACGAAACTTATCTGAAGATTGCCAGGAACAATGAACATAATTGGCAGAACCGGGCACACTTCTTCGGCGTTGCCGCAAAGGCGATGCGGCACATTTTGGTCGACCACGCCCGGTCGAAGCACGCCGACAAACGCGGCGGCCGGCGCGAACGCGTTACGCTGGATGCCGATCTTGCCGAGATAAGCGTTCAATCCGAGCAAGTCCTCGCCCTTGACGAAGCGTTAACATCGTTGGCTGCAATAGATAACCGAAAAAGCGATGTTGTAGAGCTAAAGTATTTCGGCGGGCTGACTAACGAGGAAACGGCCGAGGCGCTGGACATCTCTGTCGAGACGGTAAAGCGGGATTGGCGGTTCGCCCGCACGTGGCTGCTGCGGGCTCTGGACGGTACGCCGCCGCCGCGTGAGCCTTTCCTCGGCAATTTTGCGTTTGTATAGGTGATGATGGACAGAACTAGACTGGAACACATCGAAAACATCTATCAGGCAGCGGTCGATCAGCCGCCTGAACGCCGTGATGCGTTCCTGAAAGAAAGCTGCGGCACCGACGTCGAATTGCGTCGCGAGGTCGAGTCGCTTTTGCGCTACGACAACGAGAACCCGAATTTTCTGGACTCGCCGCCCGCGTTGCTTGCCGCGGAAATGTTTGACGAGGATGCTGAAAGGTCCGATCTTGTCGGCAAGCAGGTAAATCATTACAAGATCGAACGGCTTTTGGGCGAAGGCGGGATGGGCAAGGTTTACCTCGCTGAAGACACACGCCTTCGGCGCCGAGTCGCGCTAAAGGTCTTCCCGCAAAGCTTTGTCAGCGACGCCGAGCGGCTTGTCCGCTTCGAGCGAG
>CADEEU010000065.1 GCA_902826385.1 uncultured Acidobacteriota bacterium
GCATTATGCCCGTAATGGCGCCTCGATTTACCTGTCGCAGTGCTCCGGTTCCTTGAATACCGGCATCGATCAACCGATGCGCGCCGGCAAATGTTATATAACCGCCGACGGTTCCGCCTACCAATGTGACTATCGCACGAGCATCGATCTGTTCGGGAATAAACGTCCGGTACGCGGCCTCAACCAGCGGCGGTTTTGACGCAAAGACGACATAAAAAATCAGCCCGATCATAACAATGCCGAGTGCCTTTACGAAAACGTCCATCGCTCGACCTGCTTCTTTGTACAAAAAAAGAGCAATTGCGATGACGGCGCTTATCACTGCTCCCGCCCAGATCGGCAGGCCGAACAACACGCTTAGCCCAAGCCCGCAACCTGCGATATTTCCGACGTTAAATACCAGCCCGCCGAACGCGATAAGCCCCGCCAAAAGATAGCCGCTGCCGGGAATTGTCTCATTTGCAACGTCCTGACCGCGTTTGCCGCTGACGGTCAGCACCCGCCAGATATTTAGCTGAGCGAATATGTCGAGAATTACGGAAAGAAGGATAACGAAACCGAAGCTGGCCAGAAGTTGTTTGGTGAAAACTGTCGTCTGTGTGAGGAAACCCGGGCCGACGGCCGACGTGGCCATCAGGAACGCAGCCCCGAGAATGGTTGACGACGAGGACGATCTTTTGCCGGATTCTTTGGGCATTTCAGGCTTGAGGGGCTTTAACAGCTATTCCGCGATTATCAAGCTCGCGCCGGATCTCGGCAGCAAACTCGACGGCACGTTCTCCGTCACCGTGGATGCAGATGGTCTGTACGTCGAGATGCACTGCCTCACCAGTTGTCGCGATAACCGTTTGTTTTTCAATCATTTGCACCGCCTGTCGAGCGGCTGTAGACGTGTCGGAAATCAACGCGTCGGCCCTTGACCGTGGCGTCAGACTGCCATCCGTCTGATAGGTTCGATCAGCAAAAACCTCCGAAGCCGTCGGCAATCCCACGTCACGGGCCGCAGCGATCAGAAGGCTGCCGGAAAGTCCATACATGACAAGTCGATCATCTACTCGCCTGACCGCCGCAGCGATCGCATCGGCCATTTCACGATCTTTCGCGGCCTGATTGTAAAGTGCACCATGCGGTTTAACGTGATGCAGGTTTGCGTCATTTGCCTCGCAAATCCCTTTCAAGGCGGCCACCTGATAAAGCACCTGGTCGTAAATCTCGGACGGCGACAGCGACATATTTCGCCGGCCAAAACCCTGCAAGTCGGGAAAACCCGGATGGGCGCCGATCGCCACACCGTTTTCTACTGCAAGCTCGACCGTTCGCCGCATCGTCGAAGCATCGCCCGCGTGAAAGCCGCAAGCGATGTTCGCCGACGAGATGTATTTCATCAGCGCGGCATCGTTTCCCATCGGCCACGGCCCGAAGCCTTCGCCCATGTCGCAGTTGAGATCGACTGATAACATATTCGTTCGAGCAAGGTTAACACAGGTTTTTATCGGGAACGACCGAGTGCAACGCCTATCCGCAGCTTTTTCAGATCTCGCTCGAATTGCATTGCAGCCTGTTCGGCTTCGCCAACGTCAACCAGCTTAAAGGTCACCTTGTCGTTCGGCCCAAGCTGTCCTATCAGCGGCAGATCAGCAGTGATAATGTTCGCGATTCGCGGATAGCCGCCCGATGTCTGATGATCGGCCATCAGCACGATCAGTTGTCCGTCCGGCAGCAGTTGGATGGTGCCGAAATTCACCGCGGCCGAGACCATTTCCGTTGTTCTTTCAGTCGAGATCGCCGGCCCGCGAAGCCGAAATCCCATGCGGTTCGATTCATTGGCGATGACGAAAGTTTCGCTTGTCAAAAGCTCGATGTTGTCTGGCGACAAACGTTCGAACTCGCCGCCCGCAACGATCCTGACCGTCGGAAAGGAGCTGTAAGGCGGGATCAAGGTCGGGGAGACGACACAACTGTTTGTGCTTAAGTCGGGGCTGCCGGACTCGAAATGTAGCCGGTCACCTTTCGTCAGCCGCACAGTCGAATAGGCCCGTGCTGTCGATGACAGCCTCAATCCACCTCCGACCGCCAGATAACAGCGGTTTCCTTTTTTCTTCTCCCGAAAACGCAGGAGGTTCGACGCGCGTGCCTGATGCGTACGCCAACTGGCAAGTTCGTCGCCGTCGAGCCTGGCGGCAAAGTCCGCTCCGCCGATAGCAAACCGGCAATCCGATTCGAATTCGAGTTCGCCGCCGGGAAAGTGAATCTCTAGAAGCGGATCGTTTTCGTCATTGCCCAGCAGCAGGTTTACTATCCGGGCGGCGGCCTGGTCCATCGCTCCACGCGGATTTATGCCGTAACCCTGCAGGCCGAATTCGCCCAGGTTTTGCAGGCTTGTGAAGATGCCGTCTTTTTTTATGCAAAGGGCCACCGATACTTAAGTTCGAATAAATTTTACGCTGTCACCCGGTTTGAACAGGCACGGACGCTGCTGATCACCGGTAACTATTTGCACATCCGTCCGGCCGATTATCTGCCAGCCGCCGGGCGATTCGGAAGGGTAAATTCCCGTTTGGCGTCCGGCGATTCCGACGCTTCCTTTTGGGACCGCGACCCGCGGTGACGACCGTCGCGGCATTGCGATCCGTTCATCCACTGTACCCATGTACGCGAAGCCGAGCAAAAACCCGAGCATGTAAACGCGATAGGTGTTTGAAAGAAAGACCTCGATCACATCATCCGTGCCGAGGCCGGAGTATTTCGCAATCGCTTCGAGATCGAGCGAATCCTGCGGGCCGAAGCTGACGGGAATTTCGTGAACGGTTAGATCTTCGGTATTGCTTTCTACAGCCTCGTCAACTGCGTCGATCGCAAACTGCGTTACGCGATCAAAGGCGGTTGAAAATTCGTCAGCCGTGTCTCGGACTTCGAACGGCCTGTAAAAAATCGTTGTCGATGCAACCGCGGGAACGGCTTCGACAAAGCCGGGAAACGGATTGTTATTGATGTGATCGGCGAGGCTGATCGCCGCCGAGTTGAGCGGTTCGGACATTTCGTTGCCGAACTCGACGGTAACGGCATTGTCGCCGAGTGGGAATATCCGTACCGGCTTTACGTCCATCGTTTATCTCGTTCGTTGTTTGGGGTCGAGGTATTCGCGCAGCCCGTCGCCGATAAAGTTGAACGCAAGCACGGTCAGCGCAATGGCGATTCCGGGAAAGGCCAAAACGTGCGGCGTTATGCTGAAATACTGCCGTGCTTCTTCGATCATCGTTCCCCAACTCGGGGCCGGCGGCGGAATGCCGAGGCCGAGAAATGACAGCGAAGCTTCGGACAAGACCGCACCCGCCATTCCAAGCGACGCCTGAACGATAAGCGGCTGGATGGCATTCGGCATGATGTGCGAGAAAAGTATTCGCATATTGCCCGCACCGAGCGCTTTTGCCGCTTGAACAAAATCGTACTCGCGCACCTTCAGCACCTGACCGCGCATAACGCGGGCATAACCGACCCAGCCGATTATGCAAAGAGCGAGGATGAGCTTCCCAAGCCCCGCACCCAAAAAAGCAACCAGTGCAATCGCCAGCAGCAAGCCCGGAAACGCGAGAAAGACATTGAAGACATAACCCGAAAGAAATTTATCGACCCAACCGCCGTAAAAACCAGCGATCGAGCCGATCAGAATGCCGATCACTCCTGAAACCGAGACGACCGTAATGCCGACCTGCAGCGAAATTCGCGCTCCGTACAGAATGCGCGAATAGATGTCACGGCCGAGCCCGTCGGTTCCGAACCAGTGCTCTGACGACGGTTCGGCAAACCTGATCGCCAGATTCTGCGCATTCACATCGTGCGTCGCCAAAACAGGCGCGAATACAGCGATCAAAATGATCACGGCGGCGATCGCTATTCCGATGTAGGTCAGACGGTTCATCGATTTCCGGGAACTAACAGACTATCAGCTAGAAAACTTTCAACTGGTATGGCTAATGTTAATTCTTAGTCGATAATTAGGCAGTTAACAGTTGATAGTTGTGTTCAGGTCAGCCTTATCCGCGGGTCCAAACGTTTGTAAACAAAATCGGTCAGTGTGTTTGCGATGATGTACGTCACGCTGATCACGAGCACACAGCCTTGAACGAGTCGGTAATCGCGCTTCGCGATTCCGTCTTCGAGCAGCAGAAGTCCCAGCCCCTGCCAACTAAATATCTTTTCAGTGATGATCGCACCGGCGAGCAGCACACCGAGCTGCAGGCCGAGTACGGTAACGACCGGAATGAGTCCGTTCTTGAGAACGTGTTTATACACTACCTTTCGTTCGCTCAAACCTTTAGCTCGAGCGGTCCGGACGTAATCTTCACCAAGCTCTTCAATCACGCTTGACCGCACCATTCGCGTCAGGATGGCCGACAACGCCGCCCCAAGCGTAACGGCCGGCAAAACGATGTCTTCCGGATACAGGCTTCCGGTCGGCGAGAACCAGCCGAGCTTTACCGCAAAGATGTAAACCAGAAACGGCCCGATGACGAAGGTCGGCAGCGAGATGCCGAGCAGGGCGACGAAGGACGCGAGGTTGTCGATAATTCGGTTCTTGTTCGTCCCGGCCAGCACGCCGAGCGGGATCGCGATACCGACCGCAAACAGCATTGCTGCAAGCGCGAGTTTGATCGTCGCAGGGTATCGTTCGAGGATCATGTCCAGCACGGGCCGGTCGGTCCTGAATGAAGTGCCCAGATCGCCGCGAAGCAGGTTCGACCAATATTCGAGATAGCGGTTATCGGCACCGTTCCAGACAAAGCCTTTCTCGGAATCAATCGAAAAGAAAAACGCCGGGCGGTCCAGGCCGTGCTTCTGATTGAAATTCGCTATCTGCTCCGCAGTCGCCGTTTCGCCCAAAATCGTCGTCGCCGGCGTTCCCGGTACAAGCTCGATCAAAAGCGTGACCAGCGAAACGACGGTCCAGATCACCAGCAGGACCAAGGCCAACTGGCGTGCAAAATTCAGCAGTTTGTATTTCATTTAGAAACCGAGCAGGCGATCTAGATTTTATTATTTAACGGCGGATATAACAAACAACAAGCTGGGAGCGTCGGCGTCGTTGGCATCGCTGCGGAGCAGGGAGAGGCGGACGGGCACGTGGCGGATTCCCGTAGCGGTGACGGCGGCGACGGTATAATGGAGATCCCTGCGTGTAGCGTCCTGACACACCAGTCTAGGCGGCACGAGTTCCGGAATGGATAGCCGCAATACCACCGGTCAGATTTTTGTATTTGACGTCGGAAAAGCCTGTCTCGGTTATCATTTTTGCGAGGTTCTTTTGGTCGGGAAATTTAGATACGGAATCGGGCAGGTACTCGTACGCTCCGCGCGAACCGCTGACGAGGCCGCCGATTCGCGGAAGTATGCTGGTGAAATATAGGTTGAAGAGCGTCTTAAACCCGGGAACCAGCGGGCTGGAAAATTCGAGGACGACAAGCTTTCCGCCCGGTTTTAGCACTCGCCGCAGCTCGGCGAGTCCGTCCTGAAAATTCGAAAGATTTCGCAGCCCGAACGCTATCGTGACCGCGTCGAAGCTTTCATCCGCGAATGAAAGCTGCATCGCGTCGCCTTCGATGTAAGGAACCGACAGACCTATCTTACCGGTTTTCTCGTCGGCCAGCGTCAGCATCGGGCGACAAAAATCGGTACCGACGACCCGCGCCTTTGCGTGAGCCTTAAGCTCGATCGAAAGATCGCCGGTGCCGCACGCTACGTCGAGCACCACGGCATTTTCATCCGCAAGAACGTCCGCCAAACTTTCCCGCACCAGCCGCCGCCAACGCTTGTCGATATTGACCGAAAGGACGTGATTCAACAGGTCGTATTTTCCCGCGATGCCCGAAAACATTTCGTGCACAGCGTTTGAATGTGCTATCTCGCTGGCAGTCCTTTGATTTTGCATCGGTTAGTTGCGGGAAGTCGCGGCGTTTTCGCCGGCGAACACAAGGACGAACGCAAATGGCTCTTTCTGAAGTTTTTCAAGAACTCGCTGAACTTCGGCCAGCTTTACGCTTTTGGCGTTTTCGACCTCTTTTAGCACAGGCCCCAGTTTGTAAGTGTCCGCGTCGAGCCAAAGCTCCGAGATGTTGTCCGGGTTAAGCCGGGCAATCCATTCGCGGTTGACCGTGTCGAATTCTTCCTGCGAAACCGGCTGGGTCAAAAATTCCTTTTGATAAAAGTTGATCGAAGCGGGCAGGGCAATAGTGTTTCCTTCTTTCTTTATTGTGCCGAGGTTCCACCCCGAAACGCCGAACACGTAAGAGCCGGGCAGAATCCTCGGATCGTTCCGCACAAAGCCGCGTTCGCCTTCGCGTTTTTTGAAGCGGTTTTCGACGATCTTTTGGAGGGTCTTCGAGGCGTAAAAATCCGGATCGTTTCTCGCAAGGCCGCGTGCGGCAAAGCGAAACTCGCTCGTGTTTGCGACGGGCGAATCGACCACCGGCACGCCCTGTTTCGGCGCATCCGGCTGGCGGAAAGTTGACGGAATCTTTTTGTCGGCCTTAAGCCACGCTCCGAAATAACGCCGCGTCGCCCGAAAAGCCTGGGCCGGGTCAATGTTGCCGGAAACCGCGAGCGTCGCATTGTCCGCCGTCAGCAGCCGCTCTTTAGCGAAAATCAGGTCGGCAAAGTCTATCTTCTGGATCGACTCCGCTGTCCCTAGTTCAGGCCGGCCATAAGGAAAACTTCCGAACAGGCGTTTTGCGACCGCCCGGTCGGCGATGTATGCTGGATCGGCCTCGGCCTCCTTAATTTTGGCGAGCATCGCCGTCTTTAAGGCCGTGGTCGACTCACGCGTAAGCTCAGGGTTTGCGATCGCTTGTGCGACGGTTTCAAGCAGCGTCAAAAATTCGGAGCTTCGGGCCGACGCGTCGACCTGGATATAATCGTAGTTGCACGTGACCTCAAGGCTGCCGCCAAGCTCGTCGGTGAAGAAAGTTCGCGAGGTTTCGTTCGGAAAAAAGCTCCCGGACAAAAGCCTCATCACGCCTTCTTTATCCTGCGGGTCGAAGGCCGAACCACCGTGAATTCTTATCTTCAGCGTAACCTTATCTGCCGTCGGCGTATTAAATACCAGGACCTTCAGCCCGTTGAGCAGCTTTTCCTGACGCGGCGTCGCCGAAGGTTTCTGGGCCGCCGCACTCGCAGCCAGGCCGAGCACGAGCGTACAAATAAGGACGAAATATATCGAGGCACTTCTTTTGATCATTTGTCGATTGCTAAATGCGAAGGGAAATCTTATCTTTTTTAGTTGCAAAATTCCATCCAAGTGTTGTCGGGCGAAAAAGGTTTTGTAGTGCTGTCGCACATGAAACATCACGCCTGGGAAGAAAAATTTCAAATGTTTAGGCATCGTGTTAAAAGCCCGTCGCATCTATCAGAATTGAACAAGGCGGGCCGCAAACGGTGCGGATATTTCGAAATATTGCCAAAATCCGCAAAAAACGGGTTATAATTGTAGAAAGTTTTGCCTGCCGGTGATCCCGGCTTAAAAAAGCGAGGCCGTAACGATGGGAAAAATTGTCAAGTATTGCAGTTCATGTGATGAAGGATTTGCCGAGAAGTTTGGGTTTTGTCCTAATTGCGCCGCTCCACTGCAGGCTTTTGAGATGAATCCGCTCGGTGACGAACAAAGAGTTGTCGAAGAACCGAAACCCGCGAAAAAGACGATCGACGTAGCTCCGATAACGTATGTAGCTCGCGATCAGAAGAAGCCGCAGGCCATTCCGGAACCGGAAGAAATTCTTGAAATGCCGGACGAGAGGGAAGCCATCCCGGCCGCGTCATTCCTGAGCCAGAGTTTCGCCGCCAGGGACGAAGATCCTTTCGAAATTCCAAATGCCGATGTCGTCGAGGACGAGCCGGTAGATGAAGAGCCGATGTGGGCCGCTCCCGCAACCGTTCCGTCTTATGCCGGCGAAACCTACAGCGGCTCGGGGTTTCATAATTACGAAGCGGGTGCTTATACCAAAGAAGACGACGGCGGCTATTACGTCACCGTTATCCAGGAAAAGAACGTCAAACAGCGCAACATGCTTCTTCTCGGGGCACTCGGGCTGATGGTTACGCTTTCTATCGGGTCCTATTTCGTTTCATTGTTTCAAAAAGAGATCGGCGTCGGTGCCATCGGCGATGAGCGTTCGCTCGCGTTGCTTTTGGACGACGTACCAATGCCGGTTGAAGAAGAGGAAATGAAGAAGGAAAAGGATAAAGGCGGCGGCGGAGGCGGCGGAGGTAAAGAAGACCCCGAACCCGTGAACCAGGGCGACCTTCCGGACCAAACGCCGAATCCGATTCGTCCTCCGGACCCAAAGGTTTATAGAAGCGATAATTTTGAATTGAAAACTCCGCCTCCGTCAACGGAAGGCGTGATGAAGACCGAAAAGAAATACGGTCAGTGGGGCGACCCCAACTCCCGTTTCGGAACGCTTTCAAGCGGTCCCGGATCGGGCGGTGGTATGGGAACCGGAACGGGAACTGGAGCCGGCAGCGGTCGCGGCACGGGCATGGGATCGGGTAACGGTTCCGGAGCAGGAAGCGGTGACGGCGATGGATACGGCAGCGGTTCCGGCGGCGGCGGTGCTGCTGGAAATCCTCCGCCACCTAAGCCAGTGGGTATAACTTCGCCCTTGAGGATTCTTACTCAGCCTAAACCTCCGTACACTGAGGCGGCACGTACGAACAACGTTCAAGGTACCGTTCGTGTCAAAGTGACTTTGCTGGCTTCGGGTCAGGTTGGAAGTGTCGTTGTTGTCAGTGGATTGCCTCATGGCCTTTCCGACAAGGCGATTGCAGCCGCCAAGTCGATAAAGTTTGAGCCTAAGAAGGTAAACGGTGTACCAGTTACAGTAATAAAGACTATGGAATACACCTTCAGCATCTACTAATGGTTTTTGCAGCAGTGACTAAAAAAGGGCCTTTCGCGGCCCTTTTTTAGTTTCCATAGTAAGAAGAGTTTAGATCGAATCGTCCGATGCTTTCGAACCCTCGTCAAGCTCAAACCTGTGCCGGTCGCGCCGCTCAATCTTGTCAATAATTTCCAGCGGTTCGTTGTCCTGAAAGTCGATCCCCATCGCGTGGGCGTTTTCTTCTACATCCGATTGGTCCGGCGTGGGATTGTGACCAAAGACGGCCTCGGAGCCGGACGAATTGACCTCTTCCCAGTCGGCGTCGATGTCGCCACCCGAGTCCGCGGGAGAGGCGGCGTGATTTTCCATCAGCCGCTCGGCCAGCTCACCCGGAGCTTGCGGAACGTGGGCGATCTCATCGTCCATCAATGCCTTGATCTCTTCGTTCGGGGGCGTTTCTTTTTGGTAAAACTCCAGGTCCTTGCCCGTCATTGAGGAACCTCCTTGCAGAAAGCGTGTGGTAAGAGGATAACACATCGGTCGGACGCGAAGGAAAGATGATTTTCACGCGAAGTTCGCGAAGGACGCAAAGAAAGAACAAACGCAAGACGTTGTTAGATAAAAACCACGGATTGCGAAGTTGGAATCTCAAACCTCTTGCGGCAGCGCAGGTTTTTGCACATTAGCTGGTCGTCCACGCGGACCATGTAATCGCGCGATTTTGCAAAACGTGCCTGATCGTCGTGGTTCAAGTGCCGCGGAGCCTGCTTCTTTTTACGGCGGGTCATCCACCGCACATCGTAATCATTTCTTTCACGGCAGAAGGGACAGGAGAAACTCGCTTTCTTTACTTCCTGACGCTCGTCAAAAATATCGCGTTCATGCATCGGATAAAGTTTAGCCTTTTTGTGGGAAGTTTGTCAGTTACGGAACTCAAGTGGGCAAGATTTTGTTTCCTTTGCGTGCTTAGCGGGCTTTGCGTGAAACCGGATTTTTTTTCTCACGCCAAGATCGCTAAGCACGCAAAGGAAGACGAGAAGAATCGTTTATGTAATATCTCTTAAATACGCGAAGCTGAAAATGCCGGTGTCGTGGCCGTCGGTGAAGTGGAAATTCAGTGCGTATCGGCCGACTATCGAGATATGTTTGAACGCCAGATCGTCCCCGACCGATTTTTCATCCAGCCGCTTTTGGCCCGTCCATTCGTCTATGCAGCCTGCACACGGACACGAGCGCCGAAGCTGCGGGGCGGAATAATGGGTTTCGGCGCCGTCCGACCATTCTATCGTGACCTCGGCGTCGTTCTCCTCGATAATTCGCGCGGGTTCGATCATGTGTTTTAGGGCCGCAAACTTGCGTCGATAAGGTCCGGATCGATTCCGTAATGTGTGGCGTGATAGACGGCTTTGCCGTCGCGGATAACGAACGCCTGCGGCGATTGATGCCGATGGCCCGTACGTTTTTCAACCTCGTTCGAAAGATCGCGGTTTGTTTGGACGACGATCACATTTATCTCGCCTTCAATCGCAGAAACCTCCTGCATCAAATGCGCGCTGATTCCGCAGCTATTGCTGTGTTTAAAGATAACGACGGGCTGGGCATACGACCGTTCGAAAAGCCGGTCGAGCGAGTCGAGTGAATCGATGGTTACAAAGTTTGCGGGCATTTATTACTGAGCGATTTGTATCTTAGGAAAGACCTTACGATAAGCGACCAGGCTGGTTGCGGTGAGAACCGGAATCACGAAATAGATTCCAATGCAAAACGCCGCCTGACCGAGCAGGACAAGAAGAAAATTTATACCGATCAAACCGGCTACGCCGCCGATGTTTTTCATTGCGGCTTTGGCACTGAGTTTTATCGCGTCGAGGCTAGAAAGCTTACGGTCAACGATCAGGGGAAAGGTAAAGATCATCAGTGAATGAATGCAGGTCATAATCACCGCAATGACGACATCCACCGCCAAACCCGCGGCGAACACTCCGAAAATAACGGATGGATCAGCGTTCTTGCCGACGACGGCCGCCGTTATCAGCGGCGAATATATCGTAACAAACAACGCGACAAAATAGACGACGATTGGAACCACGAACAGAATTGTTGCAAGAGCACTAGTGCCCAAATACTTGAAGCCCGTCCACAGGTCGTCAAAAACCACCGGGCCGCCGTCGATCTTTCGCAGGTAGCAAGTAAAAATGCCGCAGACCATCGCTCCGAACAGCACGTACATCGTAAAACCCGCGATCAGGCCGCCGACGATTGAAACCGCAAAGAGCGGCCAATATTCGCTTTTGATCAGGTTCCATGCCTCGCTGAGGCATTCGAACGGCTTGATCGCACCGGCATTGAATGTAAAACTTTGCGGATCGTTAGATGTCATTGTAGATTTGCGACAAGTAGTCCCTAACCATTCTATCACTCGAAAACTGTGGTGTTAGCGTTGCGAGGGAATTTTTCATTCGGGCAATCCAATTGCGCGGAAGCTCGTCGGCGTCCCGGTCGTAATATGCGGGAACGATCTCATTCTCCAGCATAGCGTAGAGTGATTCGGCGTCTGCCGCATCCGTCAATGCCTCGTCGGCATCCGCGTCAAGCGTGCCAATTGAAAAGCCGTTGTTTTGGTTGTAACCCTCGATCCACCATCCGTCCAGGATCGAAAAATTCAACGCTCCGTTCATTGCGGCCTTCATTCCGCTGGTACCACTAGCCTCGTAAGGGCGTCTCGGCACATTCATCCACACATCGACACCGTGCACAAGATAACGAGCAACTTCCTGATCGTAATCTTCGATGAACACGGCCCGCTTTTGCCAGTTAGAATCGTGATTGATGCTCATCAACTGCTGCAAAATCTGTTTGGCCGTGCGGTCCTGCGGATGTGCTTTGCCGGCGAATACGAACTGAACCGGCCGGTCAGGATGATCGACCATTTTAAGCAGTCGTTCGAGATCTGAAAGCAGCAGGTTCCATCGCTTATAGGCCGCAACACGACGTGCAAAACCGATCGTAAGAACGTCGGGAGAAAAGAGCTTTCGTGTGTCTTGGTGTTCGTTGATTGTCTCAAGCTCGCCTGTGTACTTTCTCTGAGTTCTTTGACGGATATACGCGATCAATATCCGTTTTAGCAGCAAGTGGGTCGACCATATGTCTTCATCGCTGAGACCGTCGATCGCATACGACCATTCGTCTTTGTCCGCCAAAACCTGGTTCCAGTTCTGGCCGATCAATCTGCCGTACAAATCCTGAAAAAGAGGAGCGACCCATGTCGGTGCGTGCACACCGTTGGTTACGTGTGTAATCGGAACTTCCTCGCCCCTGGTATCACCGGGAAACATCGGAAGCCATAGGTTTCTTGAGACCTCGCCGTGCTTTTCGCTGACACCGTTCGCCGAACGGCACATTCGAATTGCAAGCGGCGTCATTCCGAACGCTTCTTCGGTGTTGTCAGGATCGGTCCTGCCTAAGGCAAAAAAATCATCTTCCGTAAGTTTGAGAGATTCGATAAATCCGGTATCGAAACAATCTCGCAGGTCCGACATTGAAAAAATGTCATTACCCGCGGAAACGGGAGTGTGTGTAGTGAAAACACACTGTTTGCGGACGGCGGCGATCGAATCGTTAAAGTCGGCTGCATGGTTAGCCGAAAGAAACTCGCGCGCAAGTTCAAGTGTCAGAAACGCCGAATGGCCTTCATTAAGATGATAAACCGACGGAGTAACGCCGAGTTGGCGGAGCAGCCTGACACCGCCGATGCCGAGAATCTTCTCCTGCACGATGCGCGTTTCCGAGCTGCCGCCGTACAGGTGGCCGGTAATCAGGCGATCGACCTCTACGTTCTGTTCCACGTTCGTATCCACCAAATAGAGTGAAATCCGCCCGACCCGG
>CADEEU010000066.1 GCA_902826385.1 uncultured Acidobacteriota bacterium
CGTCGCTCAAATCCGGCCGGCAAATCCATCATTAATCCGCCGATTCGGAAATAGCTCGGCGTCAGCCGTCCGCCGGAAGCGGCTTCGATCAGGTTCAGAATCTTTTCCCGCTGGCGGAAGCAGAAAAAGAAAATACTCATCGCTCCAAGATCCAAGGCGCTCGTTCCGAGCCAAACCATGTGCGACGCGATCCGCTGCAGCTCGCAGAACAGCACGCGAATCACCTGCGCCCGCTCCGGTATCTCCAGCCCGAGCAGCTTTTCCGCCGCCATCACATACACGAGGTTGTTGCCGAGCGGATTGAGATAATCCATCCGGTCGGTGATGACGATGCCTTGCTGGTACTTCTTGTATTCGAACAGCTTCTCCATTCCAGTGTGGAGATAGCCGATATCTGGAATAGCTTTGACAACAAGCTCGCCGTCCAGCCGCAGATCAAGCCTCAGCACGCCGTGTGTTGAAGGATGCTGCGGTCCCATCGACAGCGTCATCTCGGACTCGAGCGGCGTGTCCATCACCTCGAACTGGCTTGGAATGTTCTGTACTGCTGTGCTCATACTTTGCTAATGGTGAATTGTGAATGGTCAATGATGAGTTAATTCTGAGGAACTCCAAATTCACCACTCACCGATCACAATTCACCATTTCCTAATTCATGCTGTACGGCTCATAGCCACGCAGCGGGTAGTCTTTTCTCAAAGCATGCCCGTCAAAATCGCTCGGCAGAAGAATGCGCCGCAGGTCGGGGTGGCCTTCGAAAACGACGCCGAGCAGGTCATAGGTCTCGCGTTCGTGCCAGTCGGCCGTTTTCCAGATGCCGGTGACGCTTCCGACTTTCGGATCGTCCTCCGAAAGCAAAACCTTTAAACGCAGGCGCTGATAATGCGTTGTCGAGAAAAGGTGATAATTTACCTCGAATCTCGGATCTTCCTCAGGCCCGCGATCGGCACCGCAAAGATCGGCGAGCAAGTCGAAGCCGTGTTTCGACCTTAAGGACCAACAAACATCTAAAATCGAACCTGCCGGCACCGTCACGGTTACTTCGCCGTATGAATCCTTCACCTCCGCTACCCAGGAAGCGTTCTCATGCCTTAATTTTTCGACGAACTCAAGAAGTTTTTCGGTCATACATTATTTGGAGAAGCCCGCGCGTTAGCAAGGGCGTAACATCCAGGTTGAGTGTTACGCCCTTGCTAACGCGCAGGCTTCCGCACTCTTTTACGACGATCTTCGTTTTTCGTGTCTGGACGGAATCGAATACGGCCGCGACGTTTGGTTCTGGGCTACTTCTACTTCGGTTTCGCGCTCGAGTGCAGTTCCTTCGGTTACGGGCAATGTTCCGGGGACAATCGAAACGCGTGATTCGGGCTCGAATGTGTCGCGTCGGTCTTTGACCGACTCGCTCATGATCTTGTCCTGTAGCATCATTATCGCGTGCACCAGCATCTCTGGTCGCGGCGGGCAGCCGGGAACGTAAATATCGACCGGGACCACTTTGTCGACACCCTGTACAATCGCGTAATTATCAAAAATGCCGCCCGATGTCGCACAGGCTCCCATCGAGATAACCCATTTCGGCTCAGGCATTTGATCATAAATACGGCGCAGAACCGGCGCCATCTTTCGAGAAACTCGGCCGGACACGATCATCACGTCCGCCTGCCGCGGAGAGGCACGGAACGTCTCGGCCCCGAACCTGGAAAGGTCGTTTCGAGCCGACACCGTGTTCATCATCTCGATCGCACAGCACGCAAGGCCGAACGTGGCAGGCCAAATGCTGGATTTCCTCGCCCAATTGACCACGGCGTCGAGTTTGACGGTGACCACGTCCGGAAGCGATTCGAATAAAGTATTTTCTAAGCCCATTTAATAACCTCAGGCCGCTATTTTCATTTCGGCCGCGCGGCGTTCTTTCGCCATGGCCTTTGCCTCGGCTCGTGCTTCGGCCCTCGCTTGCAATCCCCAGTCGAACGTTCCTTTTTTCCAGACGTAGATGTATCCGACTATCAGCGTGCCGATGAAGATCAATATCTCGACCAAGGCAATCGTGCCGAATGCAATTCCGGTAAGATTTTCCTGAAGAATCAGGCTCTTAAAAGCGACCGCAAACGGCACCATGAAAAGAACTTCGATATCGAACAGCAGGAAGATAACGGCAACCGTGTAAAACTTGATCGAGAAACGGTCCCTGGCCCCTCCGATCGGGTCTTTTCCGCACTCGTACGGCATCAGCTTTGTGGCCGTTCGCTTGCGTGGCCCGATCAACTGGGTAACCAGAAGCTGGCTTACCGCAAAGCCTATAGCCACAAGAAACATAATGCCTATCGGGGCATAATCCATTAGGCTGAACTGGGACATTTAAGACCTCTGATTTGTCGTATTTAACACGTAAGTTTACTCAAAAATGCGCCCATCAAGAGTGCTGTTTGGGGGATTTTTGCCGCAAAATCAATCGTAAGTTAAGCTTCTATCACTGTCAAGGCAGTCGTCCTTTGATCACAAACCCTGCTGAGTGCCCGCAAACTCAATATTCGGGCGAGTTTGCATTACCCTCCATTCGCGATTTTTATTGACCGCAAAAGATGCCGTGTGCTAACTTTTATCTTGGGCCTTGCCTCACTCTACGACCGCGCACACCTGCCCGTGACACCCCTGATTTGTGATAACTGGTTTTAATACAGACATAGAACACGAAGGCGTAACTTACCACGTTCAAACCGAGGACAAAGGGAAATCGAAACCGATAATCCTTTCGCTTGTCTACAATCGGGGAACGATTTTGGCGAGTAAGCGTTCGCCGTACGACGATCTGCTGGAAAGTAATTTCAGCGAAACCGTCCTGGCCGAAAGACTGAGTAAGCAGCATAAGGTGATCTGCGCCGCCATAGTAGCCGGTCGAATCGAAGACCTAAAGCGGCTGAGTGCCCGCGAGGCAAAATCGTTGGAAGGGCCAAAAGGCGAACTGAAATCGCTTTCGCCGATAAAACCCATAGTGAGTCCCGCGTCCGTGGAGAATGAAACACGACCTTCTCTAACAGGGAAAGAAAATCCGGCGCCACGGCCGGATAGCTCTCAAGAACGAGCCTTAGTTTTTGGCGCCGAGCTTGGTGCCAAGGCTGCTGCGAAGGTCGACAAGCCGCTTTCGGTCCCGCTCGACGATTTCGAGCGTCGAGACTCACCGATTCCAAAACCCAAGCCGACGCTCGAAGCCGAAAAAGAGCCTGACCACGCCGGGCTGATCGACGAGCCTATAATCGAGGCCGTTGCGATAATAGAAGACGTCGTTTTGCCCGCGGAGGCCGTGGCTATAGTCGGTGAGCCCGCGTTTGTCGAGCGACCAGACAACAATAAGCTTTGCATAGAAATTCTTGGCGACATTAAATTCAAAGGCGGCGAGCGGAATACGGTCGGATTTATGGTAAGCCGCGGAACTTCCAGAAAGGTCGTCTCCGGTGCCCAGATAATGGTGAAAATTCTCGGCTCAAGCTTCCGCCCGGTAATCTTTCACGCCTCGACCGACGCCAACGGCGTTGCCACTGTAAACATGCAAATGCCAAGTTTCAGCACCGGCCGTGCCGCTTTTCTCGTACGTGCGATAAGCGACGGCGAAGAGATCGAGCTGCGCCGCTCGATAGCTCACGGTTAGATCCTTCGACAGTTGAATAAACCCGACCGCTGTCGGAAAATTAGAACAGCAGTTATGAAAGTGTCTTTAAATGGCGAAACTAAAGAGATCCCGGCGGATCTGAACCTCGAGCAACTTCTTGCGCACTTCGATCTGCCGTCACAGCGAGTAGCCATTGAGCTTAACAAAGAGGTAATACGCCACGCCGACTGGCCTTCCATTAAGATCGGCGATTCGGACGTTATTGAGGTCATTCACTTCGTGGGTGGCGGTTAGCCGTGTAGTTTTGCGTTACTTTCGTCTTTGCGTGAAAATGGTCTTGAACAGATTATGTCAGACCAATTTTCACTTGCCGGACAAAGTTTCGGTTCACGCCTAATTATCGGGACCGGTAAATACCGGTCATTTGACGAGATGCGGGCCGCTCACAAAGCGTCCGGAGCCGAGATGGTCACCGTTGCGGTCAACCGTGTGCCGCTCGACCGCAAAAGCGAGTCTTTTCTCGATCATCTCGATCCGAAAATGAAGATCCTGCCAAACACGGCCGGATGCTACGATGCCGAACATGCTCTAAGAACCGCAAGGCTTGCCCGCGAAGCTCTGGATACTGAGTGGATAAAACTCGAAGTCATCGGCGATCCGGTCACGCTTCTTCCGGATAACGAGCAAACGCTCGAAGCCGCTAAAGTATTGGTAAAGGAAGGTTTTATCGTGCTGCCGTACTTTACCGACGACCTGATAATGGCGAAAAAGCTGCTCGACGCAGGCTGCCCGGCCGTAATGCCGCTCGCCGCCCCGATCGGTTCGGGAATGGGCGTCCAAAACCCTTCGAATCTTCGCATCATGCGTGAGCAGCTACCCGACGCGATCATCATCGTCGATGCAGGTGTCGGCGTTCCGTCCGATGCCGCAATAGCAATGGAACTGGGAGCCGACGCGATACTGATGAACACCGCCATCGCCGAAGCTCAGGATTCAGCTCAAATGGCTACAGCGATGAAACTCGCGGTTGATGCTGGGCGGCTCGGTTATCTTGCAGGCCGAATGCCAAAGCGTTTGTATGCATCGGCGTCGAGCCCTATCGCCGGAGCGATCAAGTAGAGTTTCGATGAAGATCAACATCCTTCTATTCGGTGCGACCGCTGAGATTGTTGGCAGCAGGGCGTTTGCCCACGAGGCTGACGATCAGGTTTCAGTCGCAGACGTGTTTCTACAGTTATCTACTGAACACACTCAACTGAGAAATCGCCAATTGAGTTGTGCGATAAACGAGAACTGGGCTTCACCTGAAGACCATCTGGCCGACGGAGATGAACTTGCGATTTTCACAGCCGTTTCCGGAGGGTGACTTAGACATGATGGACAGGATATGCAGAATTGAAATTAAGTTAATCACCTATTGGGACTATACTTATCGTGTTTATCCTGAGCATCTTGTTGAATAAAAATGTCTGGAGAAGACTTCACCGAACTTACAACCGACCCTATCGACATCACCGTTGCCCGCCGAGCGAGACCACCCAAGTGTGGGGCGACGGTGACGCTTGACGGGTACGCGAGGCAATTTACCAAAGACAAAACGACCGGCGAAATTCGCGAAACGACGCATCTGGTTTACGAGGCCTATGAACCGATGGCTATCAAAGAGATGCAAAAGCTGATCGACCGGGCTAAGAGCGAATTCGAGATTGCGAATGTCGGCATCGTCCATCGCCTCGGACGGCTTGAGATAGGCGAGACCAGCGTTGTAGTATCTGTTGCCGCTCCTCACCGTAAAGACGCATTCGCGGCCTGCGAGTGGATCATCCGCGAACTTAAGAAAACCGTGCCTATCTGGAAAAAAGAAGTTTATGCCGACGGCGAGGCTTGGGTTGAAGGTGAAGGTTAGAACCGGGAGTAGTGACAACGAGCAAATAGAAAAGCTGGGCCGGACGAGTTTTCGTCCGGCCTTTTTATTTTGAAATTTTCGAGTTTTACTTTACGACTTCAATAGTTATCGTCTGCTGGCCGCCGATGATGAAGTCGGCCGGTGGGACGGCGGTTTCGCTGACTACGGTTTGGACGAATGGTTTGATTCCGCCAGCGGTGCGTTCGTTGTTCAGGGTTGCGAGGACCGAGGGCGGAAGGTTCGGCATTTCGCTGGAGCCGATGATGGCGCCCGGTGTCGTCCGTGTGGTTTGGACGTAAAGGCGGTCGGAGAGTTTAACGCCGTTGATCGTCTTTACGAGGTCGGCCAGATCGCGCGGAACGAACTGCTGGGCCGATGAAGCCTGCTGCAGTGCATAGCCGTCGCCAACGATTATCGAAAGCGGTCCGGCGGGTGTGTCCGCGGGTATGGTCACCGGTATCCGCTGCGTGTATATCCGTCCGGACTGAGTGCGTGCGTAGGCTTGTAACTCGACGGTTTCTCCCGCGGCCGCCCGCGTTTTATCAACCGCGATGCGCTCAAGCACGCCGGTCCTGCTGCCGTCTTTCGACGCAATGTTCATCTCGATGCCGCTGATCTCGAGGTCGTCAAAACGGCTTCGCAAAAGCACCTGTACCGGCGTGGCAATGGACGCGGCGGCCAACTGAGTGGCGTTACCGCCCGCAAAACGGCGATCAACTTTTACCGGTTCCTGGCCCTTCAATTTGATCTGCCCGGAAAGCTCGACCGATGTTTCGCCAAGCCCGCGTTCCTGGGCGAGGATCGTATTATAAACCGCAATGTTTACAAGCAGCGGCGTAAGAAAATCGTCTTTTGCGACCTCGAAATTCAGCGTCTCATTCTGGCCGCGGCTGGTTGTGACGTTGATCCTGACCGGAATCATTTTCGGAGCCTGCCCAAGTCTGCCGTAAACGCCGGTCGCGCGGTCCTGCGTCATCGCTCCGACCATCGCATCTGGCACGGCCAGTTTAAAGGAGTTAGCGATGTTCGGGACTACCGTGACGACATGAGATTCGGACATCGGCAGATCGCTTGAGCCGAGGCTCAGGAACGGATGGCCGAAGGCATAGATCTTATCGCCGTCACGCCAGGTGACCGTACCGGCAGCCGCGAGGCTGTAATCGCCGCGAGTCAGTTGCATCATCACCGACGTGCCGCCGAGCAGCGTTTTTTCGTTAGCCTTTTTTAAGGGTGAGATCGGGGCGGCTCCGCCGGCAGCCGCGACCGGCAAAAGGCCAGCCTGGGTCAACTGCGGCGAAAAGAAATCGAGCGTTTCCTGCGTAAATCCGGTAAATGTAACCGGTGATGCGATTCGCCGGAAGGATTGCCCTGCTACTGCCATCATCGCCGAATTGGCACTCATGCCTGAGGCGATGCCGGTCGTCACTGCTGTTTTTGGCAGATCGGGTGTGAGCGAACCGGCGGAAAGCTCAGAGAAAGAAACGGCACGCGGTTCGATGTTCCTCTTGCCCTCAAGCTGCTGCTTTTGCTCGAAGATCGAGATCATTTGCTCAATCGGCGTAATGCCGCAGATCGGCTCTTTGGAAAACGGAAAGCTGTATGAAATTGCACCAAGAAGCTTACCGTCGACGTAAACCGGCGAGCCTGACATTCCTGCAAATACCGCTGTGCGATCGGCACCGCCGCCGCTTAAACGGCCTACGATAAGGTCCTGTTTCGGCCCGACGCCACCGGGTAGTACGCCGAGAATCTCGACATTGAACTCCTCCGGCTCGGACCCGCGAAAAACGGTCCGGGCGGTGCCGCGCATACCTTCCTTGACAGCTGACAGCGGCAGGAACTTCGGCGAACTCGATGTGGTTCCGCTGCCTACACCGGCCGACATGTTCTGGCCGAGTACGACGGTTGAAAACAGGAGAATTAACGTCAGAATCGGGGCAAATTTCGCGTTGATCATTGTTAAAAACATCTTTCGTTCAGGCGTCCATTATGGTATCATTTTAGCCGGCACATCTAAAGCCTTTTCTTAACAAGCATTAGTTAGACTCACGTCCCCCTTTTCACGTTGTAATTTCCTTTCACTCCGGTGTTTTATGTCAAAATCGACGCGTCTTGCAAAGAGCTTTTATAAGCTGCTCTTTCCTATCATTCTCCTCATCGTTGTCGCGGTGGCGGCGGCTTCCGTGTGGTTTGCACGCGAATCATCACATCCGGGAACGGCCGAGTATCTGGTCACGCCGGACAAATACGGGCGGCTGAGTGCACGCGGCGCGCAGGTGACCGAAGAAACGTGGAACAACCGCGACGGCACGACGGCCCGCGGCTGGCTGCTGCGCGGTGCCGATAATGCTCCGGCCGTGATATTGCTGCACAAGTACGGTGCCGACCGTTCTCACTTATTGAACATGGGCGTGAAATTGAGCGAGGCGACGAACTTTACCGTCCTGATGCCCGACCAGCGCGGACACGGACAGAATCCGCCGGTCGCATATACCTCTTTCGGCGGCTGTGAATCAACCGACACCGTGTCGGCGATAGAATTTTTACGCGGGCTAAGATCGTCGGGTGAAGGAAACCTTGTCGGAAAGGACATCGGCATTTACGGGCTTGAGATGGGATCGCTTGCCGCTTTGACGGCAGCGTCACAGAACGATGCGGTCAAGGCAGTGGTGCTTGATTCTGTCCCCGCCGATTCCGACAGTCTTGTGGCGTCGGTGATCGACAATCGCTTTCCGTTCGTGAGCTCGTTCACCGCAAAGCTGGGACAGCTCGGCGCATATCCCTATTTTTACGAAGGCTGCTATTCGCGCACGCCGGCGTGTGAATCGGCAAAGGCGATGACTGGCCGGAAGGCAATGCTGCTGGCCGGTACGGACGCACCGGAATTTCAGGATTCGACGTCGAAGCTTGAGAAATGCTTTCCGAATTCGACACAGGCCGAGGCGAACACCGCTTTGAGCCCATCGGGATTCAGCGTGATCAACGCATCGATCCCGGTTTCCGAAGCCTACGACCAGCGCGTTATCGATTTCTTCAGAAACTCGCTCGGCGAACCGGTGATGATCGCAAGCGAACCTGTTCCGGCAAACTAAGGTGCGAGGATGGCGGCGTGCGAGCTGCGGGGCAGGCCCAGCATAAGCCCCATGTTGAGCGAAAGCGGAACCTCGGAAACGCGATAATACGAAAACTGAGCCCACGTAGTGGGCGACGCTTTTACAAATCTATTTGCTTCTTTGAATGCCCGTTTGTTTGGGCGGCTTTGTGGATTGCGGCGCTGTCTTCCATGCGATCGACGGCCGCTTCGAGAATTATCTTGAGCCGTTCAAGCCGCGGCAGCGTGTCATTCATTTCAAGTAATTCGTATTTGACCTGGTTTTCTAGATTGAACGCGGCCGCTACGACGAACGACAGGTGTTCGGGGTTTGAGCGTTGAATCTCGGGGAACTTGCCGCGGTTGCCGCTCAGGTCGAACGCGGCTTTGGCGACGCGTTCGAAAAGCTCGAAAACTTTTGCTGACACTGCCGCAACCACATTTTCGTCTTCGTTTGAATCTTCAAAGAATTCCACAGCAGCCGTTAGATACGGTGTGCCGCGATCAACGAAATCCACGATCCGGTATCTGATAACACCGAACGTCAGGATGTTCGAGCGGCCGTCATCCATCTTCTGGACCTCTCGGACCTCGGCGACGCAGCCGATCGATCCGATCTCTGGCCGTTCGACAAAACCTTCGCCCGCTTCGAATAACGAGACGCCGAAAAGATTTCGCTCGGTCTCTATATCCTGAAGCATCTGCCGGTAACGCGGTTCGAAAATGTGCAGCGGCAGCATCTCGCCCGGCAAAAGCACAAGCGGGAGCGGAAAAACCGGAAGGAACTCCATCGACTCGACTTTTTCTACAGCTTCGGACATAGATATCAGATTTCCTGCGCGATCAGGTCCGCGATCTTTTCGGGCGGCTCGTCGCTTAATGCCTGGCGTTTTACGCCGACGATCAAGCGGGCGATCTGCTCGCTTTTCAGTTTAAAGCGGTTATCGCGAACGACAAGGTCTTCGATCACGCGGCGTTCGACTATTTCACGGCTTGCGTCTTCGGCAACGTCTTCAGCAACGGCGTATTCGACCGGCGTCGTGTGGTTCTTTATGCGGACGTGAAGAGCACCGGTCAGCTTTTGCGTCTCTTCACGCATCTTTTGCGTTTCGAGCAGGGAATTCGGCAGGCCGAGCCGACCGGCAAGCGTGATTTCGATTATCGGTTCGGGCTGGCCGTCTTCGGCCGCACGAGCCTCATTGCGAACTTTTTCAAGCACTCGTTCCGTGATCTCGTGCGCGTCGGCAATGCCATCGACCTCGAACCGCAGCCGTTGAAAAGGCCGCTGGCGATAATCCTGCGTGTGGCGTGCGGTGACGTTGTTTTCGTCATCGACCTCGACGACGAACGCACCGCGCGTTTCGCGGAATTCGCTAATGTTGGTTACCTCGATCGAGCCGGGATTGAACGCCCAGTTTTCGATCTCGTAGTGCATGTGCGTGTGGCCGAGGCCCACGTATTCGGTCACTGACTTAAGCTCTTTTAACGCCGCGACCGAGATTGCCGGAAGCGGATGCGTTTGATGGCCCTCGACATCCGTGTGCAGCATCAGGATATGAAACGCGCCTTCGCGTCGGTTTTCGCGGATCGCCTCGGTGAGCATTGGAATGGCCCAGTTGGCCGACGCTCCATACCAGTGCGATCCAAAAATTCTCGCCCGACCGATATCGATAAAACCGCCCTTGCCGTACTCCGCGTCCCACGGCTGATAAACGATGCGGCACTCTTCGTTCGTTGGTTCGAGCAGGTGCAGCAGGTTCCAATTGGCCAGGCTTCGTAGCCAACTATAATCGCTGTCGGAATGCTTTTGGTCGTGATTTCCCTCGATAGTAACGACCGGAACGCCCGCGTCCTTTAACAACTGAAGGCCGGCCACGGCGTAGTTCATCGTCTCGGGCGGTACGCTGCGTTTGTGAAAGAAATCGCCGCACATGATGACGAAATCTACCTTCTCTCCGATCGCGTGCTTTTGCAAAACGTCCAGCCACGCGTCAAAGAAATCGCGCGGACTTTCGGGCAGATGATAACGCGTGCAGCCCAGGTGGACGTCCGAAATATGCAGGAACTTCATTTACGGGATTTTACCACAGAGATCACAGAGGACACGGAGTGCGGCCGGTTTTCATTCTGGACTTTCCAGTCTCTGTGTTCTCTGTGTGCTCTGTGGTAATTTTGTGTTAATGGAAAAAGTCGTACTTATTACCGGTGCATCGAGCGGCATCGGGCTGCATACCGCGAAGCTATTTCAAACGAAGAACTGGAAGGTCGCGGCGACGATGCGCGTCCCGGAGAAGGCGGACGAGCTGAAAAATATCGTGGACATTGCGTGTATCCGGCTGGATGTGACGGATGTCGATTCGATCAAATCTGCCATAGCTCAGACTTTAGAAAAGTTCGGCCGGATCGACGCGGTGGTGAACAATGCCGGATTTGCCGTGGTCGGGCCGTTCGAGGCTGCTACGCAGGAGCAGATCGAGCGGCAGATGCAGACGAATGTTTACGGGCTGATGAACGTCTGCCGCGAGATTCTACCTTATTTTCGTGAGCAGAGGCGCGGCACGATCGTGAATGTCGCGTCGATGGGCGGGCGCCTGACGTTTCCGCTCTACAGCATTTATCACGCCTCGAAATGGGCGGTCGAGGGCTTTAGCGAATCGCTGCAGTTCGAGGTAAAGGATTTCAACATTAAGATAAAGATCATCGAACCCGGCCCGATCAAAACCGATTTCTACGAACGGTCGATGAGCATCAGTAAAAAAGAAGGGATCACCGCGTACGACAATTTCGTCGCCCGAGCGATGCCGAATATGCAAAAGGCAGGCGAAACCGGGCCGGATGGCTCGGTGGTTGCACAAGTGATTTACGATGCTGTGACGGATGATTCATGGAAGATGAGATATCCGGTAAATTCGCGTGCGATTTTGCTGCTGCGGCGACTATTGCCGGATACGCTGTTTTTGCCGATAATTCGAAGGGTAGTGTTGAGGTAAGTTTGATCGCTCCGGCTTCGGCAGCTTGCTGCTATGTTGTGTTGCCTAATATTTCGATTTGCTACTGATCGCGGGCAAGCCCGCACGGGAATCGCTGCTGACGGAAAAGTAAACTTTTCCGCACAACATGGCAGCAAGCTACGCACGGTCAAGAAAAAATCTAGGGTTTTCCCGCAATCAATAGAAAGGTCCTAGGTCTTTCCGGCGGTCGAGATCCTTAGACGGCCGAGGTCATTTAATATCGGCACTAGGTGGGCGAGCGTTTGGTCATGGGCGATGCCGTTTGATGCGACGATGCCGTTCAGGTTGAGGACGCTTTCAAGATCGTAGCGAAATTCGTTGCCGAAAAGATCGGTCACCTTGCCGCCGGCTTCTTCGAGAATTATCTGCGGGGCGCACGTGTCCCAGAATTTTGTCCGGTGAGATAGATGTATGTACAGGTCGCAGGTCTGCTCAGCGATCAGGCCGATTTTCACACCGACCGAGCCGCGGCCGATCTCTTTGCGCAGGCCGAGGTCTTTGATTATCCGCGACATTTTCGGGCTGCGGTGGTCGCGAGAGACGGCGATGTCCATCTCGGCGAAATCGGTTTTGGTTGAAACGCTCAATCTTACGGGCGCCCGGCCGCCGATCACGTTGAACGTGCCTTGCCCTTTACAAGCAAAATACAGCACATCACGGGCAGGTACGTAAACAACACCCATCACTGCATTTCCGCCCTCGGCCAAACCAATCTGAACCGCAAAATCGCCGTCTTTTTTTATAAAGCCCGAAGTGCCGTCGATCGGGTCGACTATCCAGACGCGTTCCCGCGACATGCGATGGTCGGCGGCGTCGATTTCTTCCTCCGAGAGAATGCCGTCGTCCGGAAAAGCTTTTTCGATTCCCTCAACGATGATGCGGCTTGCGGCTTTGTCGGCGGCGGTCACGGGTTCGTAGATGTTGTCGACGCCCATCTTCGAATCCGACACTATCTCGCGGGCGTAGTGCTCGAGGATTTCTTCACCAGCTTTTTTTGCGAGTTCTCTCGCAAAA
>CADEEU010000067.1 GCA_902826385.1 uncultured Acidobacteriota bacterium
AACTTGCCCTTTCCCTGCGATTTTTCAAAGTTGCACTTATTATCTGAATTCAAGAGCGTCGATGTTTCGCAGATAAAATTATTGACAATCCACGCAACATTTGCGAAGGTTAGTAAAGGCGAATGTTGGCCTTCGGGCGGCGTTCTTGATCTTTCAAAATTAGAAATGTGTCGTCGATGTCAGAGGCTGCATCGGGGATGATGTCAAAAACACGAGCCGCCGACGTAACCTGTTGCATTGCAGCATTTAAAGCCGATATCGTCTCATTTTGTCATTTCGCGCATTGCGTGAGACGAAATCGGGCTTAAATGCTGCAAACAGGACGCTTAACCCGTCTCATTTTGCAAGAAAAAATGAGACGGCTTGAGGCGAAATTGTTGCCGAAGCGACTAGTAGAACTTCAAAGTTTCGTAAGAGTTGGCGTCGAAAATCACATCGGAATTCTTAGGATTTTGGACATACTGCACGGTGGTCAGGCGGTTCGGTTCTATGACCCTTGAAGTGCCGATCTGAAATCCGGGAGCGGTGGTTTCGGCGATCATCCACGGCTTCTGGTTCCACGTGAAATCAAGCTTGTTGTCGTTTGCAAAATTCCCCTGCGGGACGGCCACAGTAATATGCTGCGGGCAATAAAGCAGAATGTACTCTTCGTTGATTTGTTCGAGCAGTGAAGCAAGGAGGATCGTTTTGTTGCTGCAATCGGCACTGCGGGTCATTAACGTCTCATTCGCTCGTTTGAGCTTTTCGCGTGAGCTGACCGCCTCCGTAAAGCTGTACTCGATCTCGTTAGAAACGAAATCTACCAGCCGCTGGATTCGCGCCTCGCGATTGTCGCCTACGTCCCTCAACAAATCGTTTGCCAGTCGTTTCAGCGTCGGCTCATCCGGTTTTGCCACCATGATCGCGTGATTCGCAAAAACCATCTGCGGCTGGTCGCTGCGTTCGGGAACTTGCGTAAGCAGCCTGCCGCCGTACATGTATGTGTTGTTTGTCAGGTTTCGAAGCTCGTTCAGGCTCAGCGAATAGTTTACGGCACTGAACGGAAACGTCAGCGTTTGTTCGGTCTCGAGCTTAAAGTTGCTGGTCGGAGTTTTGAAAAACCGCGTAGCCGACGGTCCCGGCGACAGTTTGTAAGTATCGAGCACAATGCGACCGCCTTCGGGTTTGCCGAAATCGATTTTCGCCGTGTCGATAAAATACTTCGAGAGAAACTCCTGAAACTCAGCCTCGTCGGTTTCCGGAAAAGTAAAGTACGCGACCTTCTCCCGCCAGGCGTATTTTTCCAAACGGCCTTTGCCAAGAAGCTGCGCACGAAACTCGTCGCCCGAAAAAGAAGGCTGGGCCAACATAAGCACCGCGCTTTCCTTTATCTCGGACGCCAAAATCTCTTTCGGGTCGGTCGGCGCCGGCGAAGAATACCAGTAAAGCCCGTACCCGACGCCGCTTAAAACCGCGAACGCCAAAAACGCGACCAGGTAGATCGCTTTGCCCGGACCCCTTTTTGTTTCCGAATCAAATAAACTTCCTGTGGGCATTTATAAAAAGGTGAATCTCAAAAGTTCGAACTTATGATTAAACGATCAAAACGTCTCCGTTTCCGGACGTTACTTTACCAATCCTGTGTACTTCGTTTAGATGCGCGATCACGGCCTCTGCGTTACCCCCCGAGCAGATGATGATCATCCCGATACCCATGTTGAACGTCCGGAACATTTCATGGTCCGAAACATTGCCGAGTTTTTGCATCATTCCAAAAATGGGGAGTTCAGGCCAGGTACCGCGGTTTATTTCTACTGAGACGCCTTCGGGCAGGATGCGCGGGATGTTCTCCAGAAATCCGCCGCCGGTTATGTGGGCGAGGCCTTTGATCAGTGGAACGCGGACGCCTTCGTCCGCGTGTGAGGTCGCATCCAGAAGCGGGCCGATCTGCGGGAGAAACGATTGATGAGTAGCGAGCAAGGCCTCGCCCACGGTCGTTCCAAGTTCTTCGACAAAATCGTCGACCTTATAACCGCCGACTTCGAAGAACAGTTTGCGGGCGAGCGAGTAACCGTTCGTCTGCAGGCCGTTCGAGGGAATGCCGAGCACGACATCTCCCGGCTCTATCGACTTGCCGTCGATCACCTTTGCCTTATCGACTACACCGACGATAAAACCGGCAAGATCATATTCCCCCGGCGGATAAAAATCGGGCATCTCGGCCGTTTCGCCGCCGAGCAGGACACAGCCGTTCTCGCGGCATGCCCGGGCCATGCCTTCGACGACCGACGCGGTCACGTCCGGTTCGAGTTTGCCGGTCGCGAAATAATCCAGAAAGAACAACGGCCGCGCACCCTGGACCAAAATGTCGTTGACGCAATGATTGACCAGATCAGCCCCGACCGTATTGTGAATGCCCGTCTCGAACGCGAGCTTCAACTTCGTTCCGACGCCGTCCGCCGAGGCAACAAGAATCGGCTCGGACATATTCGGGAACGCACCCGAAAACATCCCGCCAAAGCTGCCGATCTCCGTCAACGTTCTTTCATTAAAGGTCGACCGAGCATATTCGCGAATCTTTGCTACCGCACGGTTGGCGTTATCGATAGACACTCCGGCGTCAGCGTATGAGATTGATTGAGGCATAAAGGTAACGGAACTTTTTTTACCGAATGTCGAATTGGCAATTGGCCAATTTACGACTGTCAATTCTTCTGCGACAAATATTGCTTCGATTGTATCGCGAATTCGTCCATTAAGAGCCGGTCGAACGCTTCCTCGCTTTCGACTTCGACCTCGGTCTTCACGCTATTTGTCGTAATGATGAACTTCCGGTCGGTTAAGGTTTTTCTACCATTCTCGGTTAGGACCGAGCAAACCTTGCCTTTTGTAAAATGCGATTCGGGCGAGTATTGCTGAAAGTCGCACATTGCCGTGAAGTCTGCCAGCTCGCGCTCGATGTCTTTGAAAATGTATTGGCTCACCCACTCGTCGTCGTCGCGCTTGGCGACTTCAAGATAGTCGTCATCAAAACTGCGAATGATAAAAACATCGGCCTGGTCGTTTTGTTCAGCGCCGAGGCTGTACCTTAAAGGCTCGGCTGTGAAGTCGCCAAAGCCGACATCGGCGAGGTATTCGTCATCCCCGATCGTAACGATGATCGCGGCATGATCGTATTCGGGCCCGTGCACGGTGCCGTTGAAAACGCGGGCGGATATCAGCCGCGTCGTGAATCCTAGAGAAATGAGAAGTTGGTTGAACAGCCCATTCAACTCATAGCAGAAACCACCGCGACGTTCGTCAACGATCTTTGAATAGATTCTCTCGGTATCGAGCACGATCGGCCGCTTCCAGTGAATATCGAGATTCTCGAACGGCACCGTCAGTAAATGCTTTCGCTGCAGAAACCTGAGCGTCTCATCGCCCGGCTCCAAGTGATCCGGTTCCGTGCCGAGTAGGTCAAGATAAAGTTTCGTCTGCGTCTGGTTCATTCTGTCGGCGTAGTGCGGGGAACGGCCTTTCTCGCTGACCAGGCCGCGATCAGTGCAACCGGCAGCCCGACGAACAAGGCGTGGCCGATGATGCCGTTGAGAAGGGAGGCTACAGGCTCCGGCGTCGAACGCGGGCCGATGGCGGAAAGCGGTATTACACCGTACTGCATCACAAAGTTTGCGGCGACTCCGTACGCAAGACCTGAGATCACCGGATGACGCACGAGGAACGCAACGTTGCGGCTCAAAAAGTAGTAGACGATCGCCACGCCGAATGCGACGACAAAATGCAGAAAAATCCCGAGCAATGCGGTATTCCAGCCTCCTGCTCTTGCGGTTTCGGGCCCCAGTAATCCCGCCGCAACACCGTGCCACACACGCTGGACCGTGATGCCGTAGTAGAGCGGGAAGAATATACTTGCGTCAAGAAAATCAAGGACACCAACCACAAGGCCGCCAAGAACGACGGTATCGAACGCTCGTGGTTTTCCATATTTGGCCGAAAGGTCACTCATATTGCAACGTGCTGTCCGGCGGATTAGACGGTACAACTCCGCGGAAAGTTTTCCGATGCAGCGGACATGGACCGTACGTACGAATCGCTTCGAAGTGAGAGGCGCATCCGTAGCCTTTGTGGCCCGCGAAGCCGTACTGAGGGAACTGTTGCTCGTAATTTTGCATCAACTCGTCGCGGTAAACCTTTGCAATTATCGACGCCGCGGCTATCGAAACCGAGATCGAGTCGCCCTTTATCAACGCTTTTTGCGGAAGACGGACGAGCTTAAGCTGCAGCGCATCAATGAGCAGATAGTCTGCGGCGGGCGAAAGAGCATCGATTGCCAACGACATCGCCTTTTTGGTGGCTTCGAGTATGTTTATCCGATCAATTTCTTCCGCCTCAACGGCACCTATACCAAAAGCGACCACCGTTTCAAGCAGTTCCGCATTTATCCTCTCACGCTGCTCGGCGGATAGCTTTTTAGAATCGTTCAACCCCTCAGGCAGCGGTTTTCCTTTATCGAGGATGCAGGCAGCAGCAACCACCGGGCCGGCCAGACAACCGCGCCCAACCTCGTCGACACCCGCTATAGCCTTATAGCCTTCGCTCAGTGCCTGATCCTCAAAATCGAAACCGATCTTCCAGACGGCCTTCGTTGCGGAAAGTTGAAAGTCATTCACAAAGCTGATTCTATAACGCCGCTCAGGGTAATCGCCAAGACCGACGCCTATTCTCTTCAATCGTACGCTCGAATTGACAGCAGATCTGCAATGTTCGCGGATATCTTTTCGGGCTCGGCAATGAGCGCTTTTATCATTGCAGCGGAGTCGGCTCGCGATTTAAGAACTTCGTGAATGTTGTCGGGCGTTATTCCGCCGATAGCCACAAGCGGAAGATTACCGGCGACTTCTTTGATCTGAGCTAATATTTCCAATCCGACGACCGGATCCGGATCGTCCTTTGTCGAGGTTGCGAACACGGGCCCGAATGCCAGATAGTCGATCGGCATTTTGATCGCCGCTTCGGCCTGCTCGAGCGTGTGGGTTGAATAGCCGATGATCGCGTCCTTGCCAAGAAGCTCGCGGGCGTGGATAGGCGAAAGGTCGTTTTGCCCAAGGTGAACGCCGTCCGCTTCCACAAGCATAGCAATATCTACCCGGTCGTTGACGATGATTCTAATACCGTCTTCCCGGGCGATTTCGACAGATGCGGCGGCGGCTTCGTAAAACTCGCGCGAAGAAGCTCTTTTTTCTCTTATTTGGATCAAAGACGCGCCACCTTTAATCAGGCGTCGGACTTGTTCGGGAATCGATAGGCCTGATATTGCGGTATCGGTGATCGGATAGATCGTAGGGAAGGAAAATTTCACGCTGCCTCGGCCTGCGAAAAGTTGACCGGCTTCACCATCATGAATCCGTCCTCGCCATCGTTGTAATAAGCGGGCAAACGCTGAAGGACTGTAAATCCGCAAGCCCTGTAAAGATTTTGAGCGGATGTGTTCGTAACGCGAACCTCCAAAACAGCGGAGCTTATCCCTCGATCGTACAGCGCTTGGTCCAGATGCCCCAGAAGTCGCTCGGCCAGGCCGCGACGCCGGTGTTCGGGGGCCACGCCGATTGTCGTAATGTGGCCGGTTCCGTTCTCACCGACCAGCACGCACAGAAAACCCGCTATTCGGTTGTTTGCGGTGATCGTCTTGTAGCACAAGGCATTCGGCTGGGTAAGGAGATACGTGAACGTTTTCTTCGTATAGTTCTCTCCGTCTTTGAAGCAGCGAAAGTTCAGCCTGAGCAATTCGTCGAGATCTTTTTCGGTAAGAGGATGAACCGAATACGATGTCGGCGGCGCGGGAATGATAACCGTTATCTCGCGGCTGGCCGACGGCACAAAAAAGTTACGAATTACCTCTAGAACTGCCATGAAAATACGCGTCAGGTTATGAACATACAGTCACCGTAACTGTAAAACCGGTAGCCCGACGAAGCGGCGTGCCGGTAAGAATCCATTATAAGTTTATGCCCGCCGAAAGTTGCAACCAAAACGAGCAGCGAGCTTTGCGGCAGATGAAAATTTGTAAGCAGAGCGCCGATCGCCTGAAATCGATAACCCGGCGTTATTGTCAGGTCCGCCAGCCCGCTGTCGGGTTGAAAGTTTCCGTGCCGGCCGATCAGGTATTCCAGCGTTCGCGTCGTAGTTGTTCCTACGGCAATGATTCGACGGCCGTCGCGACGCGCCTGCTCAAGCTTTTCCGCCGATGCCGCATCGACCCTGAATCGTTCCGGAGCAACGCGGTGTCGGCTAAGATTCGTTTCCCTCACCGGCTCGAACGTTCCGTAGCCGACGTGCAATGTGATCTCGGCGATTTGAACACCGCGGTCGGAAATCTCTTGCAGCACCTCTTTCGAAAAATGCAGACCGGCCGTCGGAGCGGCAATCGCTCCGCGGTCGCTTGCGAAAACTGTCTGATATCGTTCGCGGTCGGCATCTGCCTCGGCGGCATCTCGCTGAATATACGGCGGCAGCGGCGTTCGCCCGATTTCATGGACGACTTCGTCAAAATTCCCTAACGATTCGAACCTTACAAGAAATCTTCCATCCTCCGTTTTTTCGATAAGTTCGGCAGTCAGCTTTTCGCCGAATTCGATGCTTTTGCCGGGTTTTAGACGCCTGCCAGGTTTTGCAAGCGTCATCCAGACGGACGGCTCGCGTTCTTCGACAAGAAAAACCTCTACATTCGCTCCGCTTTCCATACGCCCAAGCAGCCGGGCAGGAAAAACCCGCGTATTGTTCAGAACGAGCAGATCGTCCTTTTTAAGCTTTAACGGAAAGCTTGAAAACTTGTCGTCCAGGAAGGATGCTCCCTCCCGATCGACCGTAAGCATGCGCGAAGCGTCACGCCGCTCCAGCGGCTGCTGGGCGATCAAATCCTTTGAAAGTTCGAAATCGTAATCGGAAAGCTGCATTTGCGATGCTATTGTAACCGTGAGACTTATCGAATATAATTTCGATTATCGCAGACTGATAATCTTTTCGGCAGACCCACCCAAAATTTAAGCGACTGCGGGCGAGCATCGGGCATCTAAGGTGCGGCGTTCTCTCCCGCCGAGAGATGACGAGTCCATTTCAAGGAGCAAGAGAGTTATGAACACTAGAAAGTATTTATTAGCGTCACTTGCGACGATTTTTGTCGCTTCGTTCGTGCTTATCGCGGCCGGTACCGCCACGGCACAGGGCCGCTACGCGAGCAGATATTCAAAACGCGACGTGAGCGGAATAATTTCCAGGATGGAGAACGCCAGCGACACGTTTCGACGCAGCTTCGACCGTGCAATGGACAGAAGCAATATTAACGGCACCCAGGAAGAGGACCGGCTGAACAACATTGTGCAGGATTTTGAGAACTCGGTCGACCAACTTAGAGGAGAATTCGACCGCAACAACAGTTGGTGGGAAAGCCGTCAAGACGTTCAGGACGTGATTCGCGACGCCCGACCTGTCAACACTATGATCAATAATCTGTCGTTCCGGCGGAATATTGAAAATCAGTGGAACAGCCTGCGTAATAACATTAATACCCTCGCCGATACCTATGACCTGCCGGGACTAAACGGCGGAGGCTGGAACGGTGGCGACGGTGGAAACTGGGGCGGTGGTGGGGCCGGTAACGTCCCTGGCTGGGCTGCAGGCACATTTTACGGACGAAATCCGGAAACCGGCGGTACCATAACACTGAGCATACAAAGGAACGGATCAGTAACCATTTCGACCGATGGTAATGCTCAAACCTACGCCTCGATGAACCGCACCACACTGACCAACGGTCCATATGTTTCGCGCGTCACCAGGATCAGCAACGGCATTCGTACCACCGATGTCAATAACGGAAGCTATATCGATTATTACACGACGCCCACCGGAGGCGGCGGAGGCGGAGGCAACGTCCCGAGCTGGGCGACGGGCACATTCTACGGACGAAATCCGCAGTCGGGCGGGACGATCACGTTGGCAATTCAGCGTAACGGTTCGGTAACAATTTCAACCGACGGCAATCAGGCGACTTACGGATCCATGAACAGCACCACGCTGACAAATGGACAGTACGTGTCGCGTGTCACAAGAATCAACAACGGCATCCGCACGACAGACGTTAACAACGGCAGCTACATTGACTACTACGCGTCGCCAGGCGGCATTGGCGATAGTGGCGGCGGAAACGTGCCGAGCTGGGCAACGGGCACTTTCTACGGTCGAAATCCGCAGTCCGGCGGTACGATAGTGTTGACGATCCAAAGGAATGGCTCCGTAACTATCTCGACCGATGGCAATGCGCCTACTTACGGATCGATGAACCGCACTACGCTGACCAACGGTCAATACGTGTCGCGAGTCACGAGAATAAACAACGGCATCAGAACGACCGATGTCAACAACGGCAATTACATCGATTACTTCCGCCAGTGATCTAAGCTTTAAGAGCGGTTAACAGAAAGCGGTGCACTATTTCGAATAGTGCACCGCTTTTCTAGTCCGCAAAACAAAAGCGGCACGCTTTTTACAGCATTGCCGCCTTCGTTTAATAGCTTTTGATCGGTTAGTTACCGATCACCTCATTTGAATTATTTATCATAATATCACCCCCAGTGCTGATTATGATGCCACAAAAGCCCAGCCTATGCCAGTTTTTTCTTGTGCGGGTTGTCTTTAAGAATCGAAAGAAGTGGTGCCGGAGGTCGGACTCGAACCGACATGGGCGTTAAGCCCGCCAGATTTTGAGTCTGGTGCGTATACCAATTTCGCCACTCCGGCGTGGAACGTAAAATAATACGATTTGGGTTGGGCAAGGTCAAGGTTAAGCTTGCCGCGTAATGGTCGAGTCAGGCGTTCTGGAGTTTGTTTTATGGCCCTGCAGCTCTCTTGTGAAAAGGCAGTTCAGGCAGAGATCGCAAGCACGCAACGGAAGAAATAGCTTCTTGGCCCTATTAGACGGGCTTCAGCGTAACGATCTGCACGCGACGTTTTGCGTCATCCAAAAATGCTTCGATGTTGGCAAGGACCTTTGATTCGGTCAGCAGGCGGTCGATCTCTTCGCGTTTTTCTTCGAGTGTAGGGACAACAACGCCGGGATATCGGCGGCGGAAATCGGAGACGAACGTTCCTTGGTAGTAACGCTTTTCCTCTTCGGGCGTGTTTACAACGAAAGAGCGAAAGCGAAAATCGATGTACTTCTTTATAGCCAGTCGCTCACCCATCAAACGCTCGAAATTGTCGTCTTTAACCGATGAAAACCCGACCAGACGCAGCCGCCGCTCGAATTCGGCGGTTGAAGGGAAAAATGCGAGCGTTTCCTTTATCTCGTCCTCAACTTCCTTTTCGGTAGGAGCCGCGCGCGGCAGGCGCTTGGCCTCAAGGGCAAATATTCGCTGGTTTGTAAGGGTGGTCAACGCCGTGTTCAGGTCTTCTGACCGGGCGGGCGTAAGGGAAATGCCCGGCTGAAGGGCAAGCTGCCATTTCAGGTCGGAATAGGTGATCAACTCCGTGCGGATTCCGTCGCTAACCGTGGCGACGGTCTTGTCGACCACACTCTGAGCGTTTACGTTCGGCGCCGGCCCAAATACGACTAAACCCAGCACCACCAAGAAATACAGCCTTTCGATTCGATTTTTACATCCCTTGAACATTGATTTAACCCTAATTTTCAACCTAATCGGACGCCTTAGTCAATCGCCGGTAAGTGTTAAAATCATTGACAAATTGTTTAAAAAGATTTTTAATTAGAAGGTCAGTGCGGATAACGCATTTGAACAGCCGACCCTGTAACCTCACCGCAGTAAACTATTGCAAATAGTCCCATTACGGCTTCTCACAACACACGATGCCAGTTTCCTCTGCCGCAGAAAAACAAAGCAGGCAGGTTACGCCCATACAGGAGAACAGCGAACACTCGCCCGAACTTAGATTCATCTCCGACCTGGGTAGAAGCCTGCTTTTCACCGTTCACCCGAAAAAGGTCGCAAGCCGCGTGACGAGCGCGCTTCAGCGGACGGTGCGGGCAGAGGTGTGCGCTTTCGTTGCAGAATTAGAGAACATCGGAATTGTGAGCTGTGCTTTTGACGAGAAAGGCGAAGTCGATCCGCGTGCCTTTCCTAAATCAGAATTCGAAAAATGGCTTGAGCTTCTGCCGCCGCAGATCGGTTACAGCGAAGAGAACGAGAGCGAGTTTTTAATTTCCGGTTACGATCACAAGCTTGAATACGTTTCGCCCCTGCACATTAACGGCGAAATAAAAGGCGCGATCGTCGTCGGTTTCGCGTCGCGACGGGATTTTAACGAAACGCGTGGAAGCCTGATCGACGCAGCGACGCAGATGGCCGCGATGAGCGTCAATCTCTCAGCCCACTACGAAGCCGCTATAAACAGCTCAATCATCCGCGCAAAGGACGAGCACCGCCGGTTTACCGAAGCCGTTTTGGACGCGTTGCCGGTTTCGCTTTATGTAGTCGATCGCGATTATCGCATCGTTACCTGGAACCGTCACCGTGAAATCGGCGCACAGGGAATTCCACGCGATGCAGCAATCGGCCGCAACGTTTTCAACGTGCTTTCCCGCTATCCCGAAGGCCGTGTCCGCGAAGAATTCGAGCGGGCGTTCCGAACCGGAAACATCGAGCGAATCGAGCAGCAAACCGCAGCGGATGACGGCTCGACCAAGCACTGGATGGTAAGCAAGGTACCGATGGTCGATGAAGAAACAGGACAGGTTACGCACGTCATAACCGTAGGCGAGGACGTGACCACTCGTGTAGAAGCGATCCATGCCGTCGGGCGGGCGGACAAATTGGCCGCGGTCGGCCGTCTTGCTGCCGGCGTAGTTCACGAGATAAATAATCCGCTTGCGACCATCTCTGCCTGTGCGGAAGCGCTCGAGCGGCGCGTGGACGAAGGTGAGTTCGCCGAATCCGAAGCAACCGAAGATCTAACCGAATATCTCGGCCTGATTAAGAGCGAAGCCTTCCGCTGCAAATCAAACACCACCGGCCTTCTCGATATTAGGCACTTGCGGGCCGTCGACCGCCATCCAGGTTCCCTCGGACGTCTCGAACGTGACGTCCTGGGTGGGCCCATGCTTGGCCAGCACGTCCCACTTGGCCGGAATGGTCGGGGAGGCGGCCTTGGCCGAGTCCTGCCCCGCCACCGGGGTGCTCAGGACGAGGGCGACGAACGACAGCAGCGCGGTGCCACGGCGCATCGACGGACTCCGGTTGGACGGGTGGGGGAATCTAGCCCGCCCGTCCAGCGCGCTGCGGCGGAGCCGGATCAGTGGGTTCGGAGCACCGCCGGGTGATGGTCGACGTCCCGGCGTGGATCGTAGCGGAGAGCGGCCCGATCGACGATCCGCCCGCCCTGCATCACCATCACGACCCGCCGGGTATCGGCGATCCGCACCGCGGGGTTACCGCGGACCAGGAGGAGGTCCGCCACCTTTCCCGGTTCGACCGTGCCCCACTCCGACTCGGCCCGGACCAGCCGGGCGGCGTTGCGGGTGGCCAGGGAAATGACGTCGAGCGGCGTGAGGCCGGCCTCGACCAGGAGTTCGAGTTCCCGATGGAGGCCCTCGCCGTAGTAGTCGCCCGGGTAGGGGGCATCCGTTCCGGCCACCAGGAGGACTCCCGCGTCGAACATTCGCTTGACGTTGCTCTGCGCGGTACCGAGTCCGCGGGCAATCCGGTTGATCCGGCCCGTGTCGAGACCCGCCGCCGGCGAGCCATGGGCGCGGATCTGCCGCCGATAGGTGGGCGTCAGGACGTCGCGCAACAGCGGCTGGTCGAGGAAGCTCAGGTCCTGGAACCGCCGCCGCGCAAAGCTCTCGTAGACCGCGAGCGTGGTGATGGTGGCGGTGCCATGATCGGCCAGATAGCGGACCGCTTCGTCGGTCATCGGCAAGGTGGCGGCGTGGGCAAACGCGGCGACGCCCGTCTGGGCGTCGGCCAGGGACCCGTTCCGCTGCCAGAGGTCGGCAAGGACCCGGATCGAGTCCTTGGTGGCCGCGTCGACCACCGCCTTCACCATCTCGGTCGAGAGGCCGCCGTAGGCCTTGATGAAGGTCGCGTCGGCTTGCTTCATCTGCCGGACGAAGTGGGCCGCCTGGTCGGGCGTGGCGATGGCGCCCGAGATGTCCGGCCACACGGGCTTGGGGCCATCGAGCACGAGTCCGGTATAGTAGATCCGCGGCCCGGCCAGGCGGCCGCCCCGGATCTCGTCCCGGAGTTGTTTGACGTAGGAGGTGATGTCGCCGGGATCGAGGACGGTGGTGACGCCGCTATAGAGCAGGGCCCCCATCGTCAGTCGGTAGCCGAGGTAGTCGGCGGATTCGCCGTCCCAGCCGCCTCCCAGGTGGGTGTGCATGTCGGCCAGCCCGGGCAGCAGCGACATCCCCCGGCCTTCGATGACTCGGACGCCGGCCGGAACCTTAACCTCGGCCGCGGGTCCGACCGCGGCAATCCGGCCCTCCCGGACGACCACGGTGGCGTTCTCGATCGGGGGACCACCCCGGCCATCGATCAACCGGACGTGGACGATGGCGGCCGGGGGCTGGAGCAGCACCGCGGCAAGCTGGAGCGGCAGGAAGGCGGACATCGGCGGTACCCCTCACG
>CADEEU010000068.1 GCA_902826385.1 uncultured Acidobacteriota bacterium
AAATGGCGACGCTTTATGCCGCCGTAGCCGCCGATCTTCGAACGCTTTATACCATCGAATACCAACCGACAAACCTTAAACGAGACGGGAAATGGCGTAACATCAAGGTCGATGTCGCAAATCCCGATCTGGTCTCACGTTCCCGCACCGGCTATTTTGCCCGTTAACTTGACACTCCATTTCGCGGTTTTGTAGGCTAGAAGTTCGTTTCGGGCACCCGTAGCTCAGCTGGATAGAGTACTTGACTACGAATCAAGGGGTCGCATGTTCGAATCATGCCGGGTGTACCACCTTTTCTTAATCTCGCCGAATTCTATTTCGTCCCGACTTTGCGGATCTCAATATTTGCCCCAACCTGAGCTTTTGCGTATGAGTTACCCGGTCGCAGGCGAAAGTCTCCGTTTGCTGCGTCCGTGAAACCTATCTCGGACAATGACGCGGCAAAGAGGTTCGAGTCGCGATAGAGATCTTTCCTGCCGCCAACTATCAGATTGTCGGCAAACACCCCTGCCGGGAAATATTTGTCGATAGCCTTTTGGCCAGAACCGAGATTGTCTCCGAACATACCGTATTCGTTCTCAAACACGATGTTTTTGCGGAAGGTAAAGCCACGAATCGGCTCGCCGTAGGCGACCGTGATGTTTCCTTTCTGCAGAATGGTGTTGTTCTCGATTTTAAGAACGTTCCAGTCCGTTACTTTCATAAAATGTCCGGCACCGCCCCATTTTTTACCGTCGATGTCGTCGAAAACGTTGTTGCGGATGGTCAGCCGATGACCGCCGGAGCCTTCGCCGCCAAGGATGTTCAACGCGCCGCCCGAACCGCGGACAACATTTCCGGAAAATTCGATATCTTCGATTATGGTCGCAATTCCATTGTCGGCACGCGTCGTAAACAAGATCGCGTTGCCATCCTGTCCCATCGCCCAATTGTTGGTCATCAGGTTGCTGGTAACCTTTATGCGGCGGCCGTTTTTTATTTCAAATAAATTTTTGACGACCCAATCTGATTCGCGCCACGCGAGCGGTTTGTTGAGATGATTCGAATCGACTATACAATCGGTCGGAACGAGCTTTAGATTCGATCCGGCGCCACCGAAAAGGATGTTCTCCGCAGCCGCCTCAATGTAGTTGTTCGTGATCTCGATCGGGCCGTCTGTCGCCCACGCAGCGATGCCCTGGCTTTCGTCGCCCTTGCGTTTTATGTCCGAGATGTGGCTGTTCACGACGCGAATGTGCTTGCCGTTTGCCGTGATTCCGCGTCGCTGCCCAAGTGTCGGATGGCCGTGTATATAAACCCTATCGAATTCGATATGATGCGGGAGTTCATCGATACTTTTTTCTTGTCCGGTACCGATTCGGATGATGTCGTACAGTCCCTCGATCGTTGGCCCGAATTCCACGGCGACAAATCGATAATGGTGAGCACCCTCAACAGCAAGAATTGCCGGTTCGCCTTTTACATCGGAGACGATTTTCGGGAGTTGATCCAGATATTTTTGCGGATCGAGCCTTTTGCCGTCCGAAGGAAGCTTATCGTTAGAGGCTGATGAACGGATAGTAACGAACTCAGCACCGTTCTTTTTCGGGAGCGTGAATGCCCCGCTGAACGTCACGCCAGCTTCCAGCAAAATGGTGTCGCCCGGAACGGCTTTTTCAAGTGCCGCCTGAAAGTCGCCGCCTCTTTTTACGATAATGGTTTTCTCAGCAAACTCGAGGCTTGTCCCTGAAACATAGCCCGAACACCCGGTCATCACCGACAGAACGCCGAGTATCAAAATTAGCTTTATGATCATCGAGTCACTTCCAGGTTTCAGGATATGGTTCAAGACGTTAGTGCCGGAGTAGGTCAAAAACAATAGATGAAAAATGATAACCAGACCTGTTGTTACCTGTTACTTATTACCTATCACCTATTTCGGAAGGTTCATTGAACTAGCTGACTACGGAGACTTTCTTCGCAACCGTCCGGTTCAGGTTCAGATCATGTGTACCGTATTCCCGCAGTAAAACCTTAACGATCCGTTCCGCGGTTTTTCCGTCCCAAAGCTCGGGAATGCTGCCCCGTTTCCATCCCCCCTTCGCAAGCTTCGTTAAATATGGAGCCAGGTTTTGCGGATCGGCTCCGACCAATTCGTTTGTGCCGATCTCAATTGTCTCGGGCCGCTCCGTCGAATCTCGCAGCGTCATGCACGGAACATTTAGAACTGTCGCTTCTTCAGTGATGCCGCCGGAATCGGTAATTACGGCCCTGCAATTTTTGAGCAGGTAAATAAATTCAAGATACCCGACCGGATCAACCTGAATCAGACGTTCGCTTTCAAAACGTGCTGTTTCCAGGGTTTTTCTAGTTCGCGGGTGAACAGGAAAGACGATCTTGTGTCCCTCCGTGCCATCCAGAATTGCGTTCAGGAATTCTAAGAGTTTTGTCGAGTCATCAACGTTCGACGGCCGATGCAGAGTTAGCAGGAAATAATCGCCGCTACTGAGTCGGCGTTCGTCCCAAAACCGTGGCTGAGTCAACCGATCGAGATTCTGGTAAAGACTGTCGATCATCGTATTGCCGACAAAATGGATCCGATCTTGGTCGACGCCGTTCTCTTTCAGCAAATTTCCCGCGTGAATTGTTGTCGTAAAGAAATGATCGCAGATTGAATCGGTGACAATGCGATTGATCTCTTCGGGCATGGTCATATCGCCTGAGCGAATTCCGGCTTCGACATGCGCGACGGGAACGCAGAGCTTTTTTGCAGAAATCGTGCAGGCAAGCGTCGATGTTACGTCACCTACGACGATCACGATATCGGGACGGTTTGCGATCAGTTCCCGCTCAAAGGCTATCATCACAGCGGCCGTCTGCTCTGCCTGAGTGCCGCCGCCGCATTCGAGATTGATGTCAGGCTGCGGTATGCCGAGCTGTTCGAAAAACTCGCCGCTCATCTTTTGGTCGAAGTGCTGCCCGGTGTGGACGAGACGATAGTCAATCGCCCGACCGTCACGCCGCGCGGCCTTGATCGCTTTTATGATCGGCGAAATTTTCATGAAATTTGGCCGCGCGCCCGCAACCACCGTTACTAGCATGTCTTTCAATTCAGTCCGTCAACTTAAAAACCATTTCATTGCAGCCTAAGCCCACGTTGTCGCATTTCATCGCGGCCACAACAAAACCGCGTAATTTGAAAAACTCAAAAAGAGCCGACGGCCCGGCAACTTCATACGGATAACCACCGACCCAGTCGACGATGTCATGCCAGCGGTTCATGCCGCGTGCGTTTCTATAATTTCGCCAGTGCTCGAAATAGCCGAATGGTTTTCCTTTCACGGTAAAGCTCGCAAACCGCTTTACTTCTTCGGGAATCGATACCAACACAGCAAATGGCGATTTTAGAGATCCGGGCAATCTGCAATAGGTCGATTTTATCCAGCGCCAGCGGGCCGCCTGCGAACCGGTATCGTTATAGATCGCGATGAAAAGACTTCCACCATTGGCGACACGATCGCCGGCGTTCGCCAAGGCTTTCCACATCTCGCCGGTGTGATGCAGTACTCCCCACGAATAAACGATGTCGAATTTGCCAAGCGAGTTCATGTAATCGGCATCGAGTACCGACCCCTGTTCGACCGTCCAGTTCGGATCGTCGGTAAAATATCGACGTCGAAGTTCAGTCGTACACGCTACTGAGTTTGTATCGAAGTCGAATGAAAAAACTCTGGCTCCCAACCGGCGGGCCGCCAGCGAGAACAAACCGCTGCCGGAACCGATATCGAGGAAAGTTCGCCCTTCAAGATTTTCGACCTCCAGCATCTCCGCCAGCGACCGAGTCGCCCGTTCGATCCGGTCTTTATCCAGAACCTTCAAAAAAGCACTCCAGTTCTTGCCGAACTCAAAACGTTCGCCGCGACGCACCTCATCCGCATGCTGAATAGCAGCGTCATTGTTTAAAACGGCTTTTGTCGAAATACTCGTCATTATCCCTTGTACCGCGTCGAAATCAGTAATAGAACCAATACCAGCCGAGTTTCACATATTCACCCGCCACGCTTCGCCATCCACGCGGCGTCAGCCACCAGGTGTAACGGTCCGGATAGGTCGATCCCGTCGGCGAGCGTTTAAGCCCGACGACGATGTCGGCGTTATGGTTTTTTACCACCCGCTCGAACGTTTGCAGAGCACGCAGCGAATGGTAATCGGACGTAACGACCAGAATGCCTTTCAAATTTCGCTCAACCGCAGTTGCGATCACCAAATCAGCTTCGTCGTTTGTACTTCCGACGGTAGCAGTTAGTTTTTCAACTGCGTCCGACGGTACGCCGCTCTGAGTAAGCTCGGTTCGCATCCGCTCGATAAAGTAAGGATTGCCCTCGACTTTATCATCCCAGCCGCCGCGTTGATTATCGTCGGTTATCCAAATGGTCGGTGCAATGCCGAGTTGAAACGCCTCCACTCCGCCCCGGGCCCGCTGTGCATAATCTGCCGCTCCACTCAGGACGACTATTGCGTCCGCTTTGTCGAGCGGCTTTTCAACAACCAGGGCATCTGCGAGTAATGGAGCCAGTACAATCCAGCAGGCCAAGATAGCCGCAAAAGCCAAAGCCAGGAATAAAATTTTACGCGCCGCTCGCGGACGTTTCGGCGATAACATCTTTCAACTCTTCGACTTTAGCATCCCAGCTTTCGTTTTTGATCGAATCCGAAATTTCGGTACGTGAAGTCCCGGATTTAAGGGCCGCTGCCACGTGATCCAGAAATTCCTGGTGATCTTTTGCAACCCGGCAATTATCCAGAATCCGCACCTCAGGAATGTCGGTCGAAACAGTCGTTAAACCGGCAGCCAAATATTCGCGGACCTTCAATGGGTTCGCCGCGAGAGTCAGATCATTGATAACGAATGGGTTGATCGCTACATCAAAGCCTTTGCAGTAACCCGGGAGTTCCGCGTAAGGCCTTCTGCCCAAAAAATGCACGTTCTTTACGCCATCTAGAATCTTCACTTTCTGCTCGGCATCTACCGCTATTTTTCCGATCAGCACCACCGACCCTTGGGCAAATCGTTCGGCTGTTTTTTTGATCAGCTCGTAATCGACCCAATCGGCCAGCAGGCCATGAAAACCGATTATCGGTTTCGGCAGGCGGGCAAGATCATCGGGAATTTTCGTATCATTATCAAGGGCGTTGCGAAAATGATTCCAATCGGTGCCGTGGCGTATCAATACGGTTCTTGGATTGTATTGACGCTTTGATTCGAGCAGTCTTTCGGCCGAAACGACAACGATGTTGGCACGGCGAAATAAACCTTCCTCGATCTCCTTTAAACCTTTCGATGCGCCCGTAAAAGCGGTATATTCATCGACGCAATAATAAATTATGTCGGTTTCGCCCAGCTTTCCTGCCAATAGTCCCGCGGCGGGATTAAACACCATATTCACAGGCCGTTTAAAGCCGAGCTTTCGCATTGCCTTTCGGACTTGAAGCCGTAGAAATCGCTGGTTAAATTCACGGACCACGGCCCTTCCGTAAGAAGGGATCGCCAGCGGATTGAGTACGAAAATATTCGGCTCAACCTCGCGCACCGGTTCGGTGAACGCTGTCAGCTTTCTGACGATTCGCGAAAGATCTTTTTTCGAAGCCGTCGGTGCACGATTTGCAATTGCGTTGATCCACAGAATTCTGTTATCACGCGCCAAGATACGCATAAGGTGCGTTTTTGATAGCGGGTCGCCGGTCCAATCGTGGCTGAAACAGAGAATATCGCGTCCGGTCAACGGCCGATCCGACGCAGTTCTGATTTCTGGTTTCGCTAACTCCGCGACTAACATTATTTTTCCGGCCTGCCCTCTCCGTCTACAAAGATTCGCTGCCAAATCTCGAGGTTCATAAGACGAAAGATTCGGGACGTATGATTTTCTTTACTCTCGTGTTCCGCCACAAGGTTGCGTACCGACGTTTCGTTGAATATACCACGCGACAAACTGCGCTCGCTCAATAGATATTCCGATACAAGGTGCCTGAAATCCTGTCTTAACCAATCGCCGAGTGGAACGGGGAACCCCATTTTGGGGCGATCGAGAATTTCCCGCGGCAGAACACCGCGCATTGCTCGTCTTAATATCCACTTTGTATCTCGACCGCGAAGCTTCATTTTTTCCGGCATTCTAGCAGTAAACTCGACGAGTTTATGGTCCAGAAACGGAACGCGGCTTTCGATCGACGCCGCCATCGACATCTGGTCCTGCTTCATCAAAAGCTCGTGCAGATAGGTTTTTGTATCTACGTACAAAAGCTTGTCGAGCGTCGATTGCGCCTCGGTTTCGTTAAGCCACCGATGAAGATTGCCGTAAGGCGATGCACCGGAAATTCTCTCGATTGTGTCGGTGGCAAACAGCCCGTCCTGAAGCTTCTTGCCGAAGATTGAGAAATTGTCAAAGTAGATGTTTTCAAAATCTGCATCAAGAGACAGAAACGTCCGTTTCAACTTTCGGTTTAGTGCAGAAGGAAGAGCCGCGACACCGGAACGCACTGCACCGCGAACTAGCTGAGGCGTCAGAGCCTCGTATTTTTCACCGTAATCGAGCAGCGTCAAAGCCTTTCGATATCGGCCGTATCCAGCGAGAGTTTCATCGCTTCCTTCGCCGGTCAGCACGACCTTTACATGTTGTTGCGCCAGTTTCGAAACAAAGTACAGCGGCACCGATGCCTCGAAGCCAAGCGGTTCATCTTCATGCCAGATCAGGTTTGGAAGTTCCGCGAAAAACTGTTCCGGAGTGATGGTGATCTCGTGATGATCGGTCTTAAATTTTCTCGCAACCAGCCGTGCAAACTCGAACTCGTTCGCCTCACGTTCCTTAAAACCGACAGAAAAGGTTTTGATCGGCGCGTCGACAATCTCCGACATCACGGCGGCGATAGCGGACGAATCTATTCCGCCGGAAAGGAACATTCCAAGCGGAACGTCGGACATCAGCCGCAGCTCGACGGACTTGCGGAACAGTTCGTACCACTCTTCGACCGTGTCGGCTTCGTTCGCGACAGGTTGTTTTGGCTCAAACTCGAGGTCCCAATATTTTTCGATCCGAACTTCGCCGTCTTTCCATTTCAGGAAATGTCCCGGCAGAAGGCGGCGAACACCTTCGAAAAGCGTTTCGTCATAACTGGTTCCGTGGTTTGCAAGCTGGTCCGGCAACGCCGAATAATTCAGGCAAGGTTTCACCGCTCCCGCTTCAAGAAGCGCTTTGATTTCCGAAGCAAAGAACAGATTGCCTTCGCCGTCATGGACGTAATAAAGCGGCTTCACACCAAACCGGTCTCGGGCGATGAAGAGTTCCTGTTTGCCCTTATCCCAGATCGCAAAGGCAAACATTCCTCGAAGTTTGTGAACGCAGGCTGCCCCGAAAGCCTCGTAAAGATGTAGGATTGTTTCCGTGTCCGAGGTCGATTGATAAGGGTAACCGCGGCTAATCAAATCCTCGCGATGATCGGCGTGGTTATAAACTTCCCCGTTGTAAACGATTGTGCACGAACGGTCGGCATTGAACATCGGTTGATCGCCAGTCGCGAGATCGACTATCGAAAGTCGTCGATGACCAAGGCCGACGTTGCCATCGACGAAAAGACCGGCACCATCAGGGCCGCGGTACGAGATGACATCACGCATGCGCGCGACGACGCCTTCATCGACCCGCCGGCCGGTTCTCGGAGAATATGCTATGCCGTTGATACCGCACATAATTCACGCCGCAATCTCTAGCGAGCTGACTACGGTGAAGTCGCCCTGACCACGTACCGTTAGCAAAAGCTTTGAGCTGTCAATCAGCTTCCCGTAACGCGGAGAGATGCTCCATGGTTCGATCCGCAGCCTCTGCTCTCCCGCGTCTCCATTTACAGACGTACAAATCGTTACTAGCGGTTCTTTTTTTTCACGAGATCGAATCACCGCTTTCGAACCGCTTTCAAGTTCTGCTTCGACTTCTTTCGACAAAATGAAATGAAATTCGAATGAGTCGGGCCGGTCACAGCTGATCGAATCGGACACCGTAATTTTCCAATCTCTATTTACTTCGATCTCGCGTTCATATCGTACGCCGAACCGGAGATAGCCGTCGTGTTCGCCTCGGAATTTTGTTTCGTCGTTATCCGAACGCCATTCGAGCAGGCGACATTTGGCCGAGCCGTCCCACGAAAATGGCCCGACAGAAATCGATGACGACGTCCCGTTGACCGTCATACAGTTGTGTGCAGCAGTGGAGCGAAAACGATCTCTGGCCTCCGAGTCGGTTGTGTAATTGTAAGTGCCGGAATCGACAAGGACCGGTATTCCCTTAACGGAAAGAACAACCCCGAGCGCGTCGGCATGAGCATGCCCGCCGCTCAGAAAACCATGTTCGCCGCTATCGATACAAAGCCAATTAGAATCGCGTTTCCAACCGCTGCGAAGGAAATAGAAACCGCTCAGATCGAACGCCTTCGAAGTTTCGACGGGAATCGACACTGAATCGAGAGTGTGTAAAGCTTCTGCCCCCAAAAGCCAGGTCACTTCAGGCGACGAATCCTGCGGGAGGTGTTTTGATTTGCCATCACCGAACACTGCGGCACCAAGCGAAAGTGTCGGCCTAAAATCGTCGAATTCGCTTCCATCTAAAAAATGCAGTCGCCCGCCGTCATCGTCTCCGATAAGTGTCGTGCGGCCATCAGGCCGTTCGCAAAACTGAAGGAATTCAAGCAATTTTTCCACTTTCCCTGCGATGATTTCGTCATCAGGCAACCCTTCCATTCGCCGAAGCAGTAAAAGGCTTAAATAAAAATCAGCTGTGTAACGCTGGTACTGCGTTGATTGTTCGACATAACCGCCGTCATCGCGAATCTGCAAGTCTGCGGCATCCTTCAGAATGCGAAATCCGGTTTCTTTCCACCTTGCAGCATCTCTTGTGTCGCCCCAAAATAACCCAAGAAAATAAAGCCCCAGTGCTTCGCCGGTCAGATGTGTGTTCGGACTTGAGTAGGTCGAAAGATTATTTTCAAGATGCATTCCGTTCGCATACAAGCTTTTAAGAATGCGAAGAAAAAGATCGGGCTGTAAACTAGGTGACCGGACAAAGAAATTGATCGCCCATATCCACGAGATAGAACGGAAGGCAATTTCAAGGCTAGACAGCCAATTCAAACCCATTTTTGGCGGATTGTTCTCGATCCAATCGTCGATGTGCGATTTGAAAATGTCGAAATACTTTTCGTCTCCGGTAAGCCAATAGGCCTGGCCGAGCGATATGAAGTACTGATGGCGATTCAACTCCCAAATTACCTTTTTGTCGCCAGTCTGGTCGGCGTCAGTTTCGCTGATCAGTGACCGATGCGTCATCGGTGACCGCTTGCCTGAAACCGGATCGAAATGCCAATCGGGAATCGGTCGGCCAAAATCCAGCCCCTCGTACCCAAGCACGTCAAAAACTCCCCGGCAGACGCGGTCCGCCCTGCAAATAATTTGTTTCTCTTCCGCAGGAAACCGCTCACGAATAACCGAAATCGTCGCCGCAGGATCGTGAAAAGACGGATAGAATCGGTCGTTGACAATAGCTCGGAAGTTATCGAGCAATTGCTCCGCCGACGTAATTCTCTCGGACTCAAAAAGCCCGAACAATTCGTCGTCCGACCGCATCCGAGTACTGCCTAAAACTCCGGCGCGCTCGGCCCAGGCCCCGGCCTTTTGCCGGCCCCTGTCAGCCAATTCCGCAAAACCGCGGCCCCGAAGTTTTTTGAGTTTCGACAGCATTTCCTACACGTCCATAAACCGGCGGAACCAGTGCTCAAGCATCCACAAAGCCCAAAGCGCATTCGAATGATCGCGACGTCCGATCGCGTGTTCGTTAAGCAGCACCCCGACGTAATCCCGATTAAAATAACCGCGTTCCATTGCTCTTTTGTCGGTCAGGTCGTCGTGAATCCGTCTTTTTAACTGGTCGTTGATCCATTCGTTTATCGGAACTCCGAAACCTTGCTTCTCGCGAAAGAGTATCTCGTCCGGAACGATGCCTTTCATTGCTCGCTTGAAGATATATTTTGTCTCGACGCCTTTCATTTTTAGTCTAGAAGGCATCGCAGCAACTAACTCGATCAACTCGTGATCCAGAAGCGGAACGCGAGCCTCCAAGGAATGCGCCATCGTCATCCTGTCTACCTTTGTGAGAATGTCGCCGGGCAGGTAAGTCTTACTGTCCAAATACAAAAGACGAGCGATCTGGTCATCGGACGACATTTGGTTCCCGTAGTCCGCAAAAACCGATTCCGCGATGCTGGATGATCCGTTCAGGTCAGATTGCAGCTCAGTCGAGTATAGCGATTTTTTCCTCGGCCCGTTGAATGTCGAAATACTGTCAAGATAACGGCCGATCGGATCGAGCGAAACGTTATGGAGGAAGTTCTTCCCTGCCGCCCCGTGCGGCAGAGCGACGCTTAGCCGCTGGAAAACATTCTTTCTGATTGCCAATGGAACGGATGCAAATCCATTGCGGCTTTGATCGACCACGTACCGGTCGTAGCCCGCAAAAAGCTCATCGCCGCCATCACCGGAAAGCACAACAGTCACATGCTCACTCGCCATCTTCGACAGCATAAAAGTCGGCAGCGACGATTGGTCCGCAAAAGGTTCATCGAAATGTTCGACAATTTCGCCAATGATGTCGAACAAATTGGGCGTGACTATAAATTCATGATGATCGGTTCGGAAATGTTTGGCCGCGACACGCGCAAACTTCAGCTCGTCGAAACTGTCTTCGCGGAAACCGATCGAGAACGTCTTGACTGAACGGGTCGACAGCCGGGCCATTGTGCCGACAATAGAAGACGAATCGACGCCGCCCGAAAGAAAAGCTCCAAGCGGCACTTCGGATATCAACCTTATCTCAACAGCCTCACGCAGTTTTTCTCGAAGGGCCTCGGTCCAATCTTCTTCCGAGCGTGACTGATCGACTCGAGAGAGATCGAAATCCCAATACTTTTCAATAGCAACCCTACCGTTTCGAAACTTTAGAAAATGGCCCGGCGATAGTTTCCTGACGTTTTTGAGAATGCAAAACTCTTCCGGCACGTATCCGAACGACAAATACGCATCCATCGCTTTCAGATCAATCTTTTTCCTTAAACCGCCGTGAACTAAAAGCGTCTTGAGCTCCGAGCCGAAAATAAAATCGCCGTGTTCAGTGACTGTATAATAAAGGGGCTTCTTTCCCACCCGGTCGCGAGCGATGAAAAGTTCTTCGGTGCTGAAGTTCCAGATCGCAAACGCAAACATTCCGCGAAGCTTTTTCAAACAACCTTCGCCAAATTTTTCATACGCTTTTACTATTACTTCAGTGTCTGAGTTTGTCTTGAACGAACAGCCCAAAGCGATGAGTTCTTTTCGAACATCCTGAAAATTGTAGATCTCGCCGTTAAATACGATCGCAAGATTTCCGTCGTCGCTGAATATCGGCTGTTGGCCCGATTTGATATCAATGATCGACAAGCGCCGCATGCCGAGAGCCACGCGGTCGCGGACAACGGTGCCTTCCTCGTCAGGTCCGCGATGAACGATGCTGTCGCACATGCGTCTAAGAAGCGCGACGCGCGGCTCGACCGGCGCATCTTTATCTTTTGTAACGAATCCCGTAATCCCGCACATTCTAAAATCTAAGCTGCTTTGGTTGCGACGCCACGCACCGACCGCCATCTTCGTATCGCTTTGAAGACTTTTTCCTTGTCGGCTACTTCGATCGCACCCAGCCAATTGGCCGCGGTCAGATAACTCGCAGCGAAAATCAGTAAACATACCCCGAGGAAAAAACAACCGCCTATAAAATCTGCCGCTCTTTCCAATCCTGCCACGGTGAGTATCCGCTGACTCAACGAAATACACGCTGACAAAAGCCGTTCGGCCGTCAGAAAATAAAAAATAAAAAGCATCGCAGCGGCTACCACCGCCGCGACAGCGATCTTCCCGGTCGTCTTGAGCAGTGTGAAATCCGCTATCTTTGCATCAAGCATCCGCGTCGAGATCAACGCACACGCCAACTTCTCGACCAATATCGCGGCAACAACGATGGAGATCATCTCCATCAAGCCGAACCGACCGACACCCACGAAGAAAATCGCAAACAGCACAACGCAAATACCGACCCGCACCTTCAGCAACAAGCGTCCGGCATACGGATAGGCACGCGCGATCGGATCGACAACAAGACTAAAAAGCGGCAATGTCAGCAAATTTACACGAAAAATGTCGGCACTCGCCGCGTAGTCCTTCGTAAATAACGTAGTTATAAACTCGTTTGCGACTATCATCAGATAGGCGAATAGCGGAAAGTAAACGAACGCGAGCTTTTGAGTTGCGTTCGCCGTCATCTCAAGCATTTCACGCTTCCGGCCTTCATCCTGCATCTGGCTCATCCGCGGAATCATTACGGCACCGACAGATTCGTAAAGCATCGCGATGAGCGGAAGTTGAAAACACCCAACCGAGTAAATCGCAAACTCCGCCGCGCTAAAACTGTGACTAACAAAATAAATGGGAACGTCAGTTAGCCCGACGTAAAGTAGAACAAACACACCACAAAGCAAAGA
>CADEEU010000069.1 GCA_902826385.1 uncultured Acidobacteriota bacterium
TGAAATAGATATAAGAAACGGCGCACCGCGTTCCGTTACCGGAAAATCCGGCGATGCTGCCGTCGGGGTTTACGATCTCGCAGAAAAAATCGGCTCCGGAACCGTCAGCAACGGGTTCAAGCCCCCGGTCGCTACCGTTCCCGGTTCTGACAATAGCGATGCCATCGGCCCCGGCTCCGGTGTGGCGGTGGCAGATCGATTTGGCGAGGTCTGACAGATCGACACTTTCGGGAATGGGGTCGCGTTCGATGACGATGTAATCGTTCCCGAAGCCGTGAAATTTGCAGAAAGGAATCGTCATTTATTGTCCATCAAACTTCAGTTTGATGAAGAGGTGCACGCAAATGGCCCCTTCGGCACGCGGGGAAGAGGATGTACCAAAAGTCGGAATGCTCTCTCGGCGATCTCTGCGAACCCTCAGCGGTCGCTGCGTTAAAAATGAGCTAAACGCAGAGAACACAGAGATTTACGCAGAGATCGCCGAGATAACGATGCCAAATATTCCAGGTGGTTTATTCCGCAAATTAGATAATTTTTGGCTTTTCAGACATCCTCGACTATTCCTCCTTCGAGATCGCGGTAACGATCTCGGTTCGGTCTTTGTATCGCAACGTAAAATCGATTCGGTCGCCGACCTTCAGACCGTCCAGCAGTTTCTTGTCAGAAACGTAAAACTCCATTCGCATTGCCGGCATAACGCCGACTATCTCTTCGTGATCCATCTCGACCGAGCCGAGCTCCATATTTATCTTCGTGACGGTGCCTTTGGCGGGGTAATCGCCGTTTTTGATGACCGATGCCGAGGGAGCGGGCGTCTGTGCGGTGTTAGTGGCGGACGGCTTAGTAACGTCAGGCTGATTTCCGCAACCGGACGCGAGAAACAAAAGAAGACAAATTGTTAAATGCCTTGAAAAGGTCATCGATATACTTAGCGTCTCGCTGCTGCCGGAGCTGGAACGATTTTTAAAGTCAACGTTTCGGCGCCGCGCTTCACGACAACCTCATACTCTTCACCCGCCTTCATCACGCCGAGGGCGTACATGTAATCAGATATGTTGCGGACGTCTTTACCGGCAAGCTTGATGATCTTGTCGCCGCCTTTCAAGCCGGCCTTAGCAGCGGGTGAGCCGTCACGTACGCCGTCAATTCCAAGCCCGTCGTTCGTTTCACCGTACGCGGGGATAGTGCCCAAGCTCACGTTGAATTGTGCACGGCCGCCCATAGCGGAAGATTGCGCGACCTTGTACGTCGGCCGCGTCGGGTTTTCATCGACCGATTTTGCGATTGCGGCTACATAGTTTGTTATCTTCGTGAGGCCTTCGTAGTTGATTTTCTCGAACGTGTCCGACGGCTTGTGATAATCGAGATGTGAGCCGGTGAAGAAGAAAAGAACCGGAATCTGCTTGCTGTAGAATGACGAGTGGTCGGAAGGACCGAAACCGTCTTCGTTTAATTGGAGGTTAAAAAATGGGACGGAGAGAGAGGTGTTTGGCCCAGCAATCGAATCTCCGAGGCCAATCGTCACCATTGAGTTTTCCTTCTCAACAAGAGATTTCCATTCGTTTGCGGTTCCGATCCCGCCCACGCTGAGTTTGCCAGGACTAACTATCGTCATGCCTCCTGTTGCCCTGTCTGCTATCTGCGATGCGTCCTGAGTTAACCGCCCAACCATATCCAAATTGATCATCGCGACGGTTTTATCCAGCGGCCAGACGGGATTGTTGACGTAGTGTTTTGACCCGAGCAAGCCTTCCTCTTCACCGCCGAAGGCCATGAAAATCAGGGTGCGTTTATTCTTTTTCTCTTTCGCGAATTGGCGGGCAAGCTCGATGATAGCGGCGGTGCCGGAGGCGTTGTCGTCGGCTCCATGGTGAATGTCCGAGGAGCCGGGTGAGAGGCTTGAGCGGCCGCCGCGACCGAGGTGATCGTAATGCGCCCCGATGACGATCGCATCGTTTTTCAGCGTAGGGTCGTTGCCTTCGATGATGCCGATGACGTTGTACGCGTCCACGGTTTTCTTGTTTAGTTCGACCTTGAGTTGAGCGGTGACCGCGGGCAGGTTCGACGGCCTGATTTGAATATACGGCGGAGCATTTCCTTTCATCCGCAGCCATTTTTCGATCTCGTTTACCTCTTTGACGTTCTTTACGCCTAGCAGATCTGCCGCGATGCTTCGATCGATTATCACGACCGGGATCGAGGTTTCGCCGAAGCCGGGATCGTAGGCGAATTTTGTAAGCGGGTCAGTCTTGAAATCGTCCGTCTGCGCGATCAGCACCAAGCCACGTGCACCGCGTTCCTTTGCGATGTTCGCCATCATCTGAACGCTGACGCCGCTGAACTCCGACCGCGGCCCGTTTCCTTCCGGAACGCCGTTAAACGCGAGTACGACCTTGCCGTTCACGTCCAGCCCGGCGTAATCGTCAAGCCTCTTGTCCGGCGTCGCGATGCCGAAACCTGCGAAAACGAGCGGAGCATTTGCCACTTCGCCGTTGATCGAATTCGCGAACGGCGTATACGTGATGCCAAGCTCAAGCTTGCTTTCCCGCGTCGCGTCCGCCGGGATCAGTCGCAGAAAACTGCCCTCACCTACGGTCACGCCGGCTACATATGGAAACGCTTGCAGGAAATTACCCCTGCCCTTTGCCGTTTTGATTCCCGGTTTCAATTTGAATTGCGCGAACTGGTTCGCAACGTAACCCGCCGCGGTCGTCGCCCCAACTTCGCCCGTCTTTCGGCCTTCGAGCTGGTCGGAAGCGAGATATTGGACGTGCTTGCGGAGATTGCTTTCGAGTGCGTCAGTCCGCACCGGTTTCTGTCCAACCGCGCCAACGGTTAGTACCAATGAGATAAATAGAAGGCAAAGCTTTCGGATCATAAAACTAGAAAGGGTGTACAGGGCAACAGGATAAAAGCTCTGTCTTGTATATCCTGTCCATCATGTAAAAAACTAATTCACCCAATCGGCGATAAACACATTCGTATCGCCCTGGTTCGCGGCGTTGCGGTTTGAGGCGAAGACGAGCTTTTTACCGTCGGGCGAGAACATCGGGAAACCGTCGAAGGTTTCGTTAAAGGTGATGCGTTCGAGGCCGGTGCCGTCTACGTTTATCAGTGCAAGGTCGAAATTGCGCTTCCGAGCGTCGGTCGCAAAATAGTTGGTGCAGAAGATAATCTTCTTGCCGTCCGGCGTAAAGAACGGGGCGAAGGATCCGCCGCTTAAATTCGTCACCTGACGCTTACCCGTACCATCGGCGTTCATCACCCAAATTTCAAAGACAGTAGGAACGATCAGGTGTTTCGCAAGCAGGTCCCTGTAACGCTTAACTTCAGCCGGCGTGTTCGCGGCCGAGCGACGGTAGACGATCATTTTCGAATCGGGCGAGTAAAACGCTCCGCCGTCATAACCGATCTCGTCGGTAAGACGTTTGACGTTCTTGCCGTCGGTGTCCATCGAATAAAGATCAAGGTCGCCGTCACGTTCCGAAGTGAATATAATCGTTTTGCCATCCGGCGAAACGGTCGCTTCGGCATCGTAACCGGGCGTGTTCGTGAGTTTTTTGATATTACGGCCATCCGGCGAGGCGGTGTAAAGGTCGTAATCAGGGTAAACGGCCCAGACGTACCCTTGCGAAAAATCAGGGTTCGGCGGACACTCTTTCGCACCGCCAAGTGTCGAGGCGTAAACGATCTTTTTGCCGCCCTTGAAAAAGTAGGAACAGGTAGTGCGGCCTTCGCCATTGGACACCATTTTAACCTTGGAGCCATCGGCGTTCATCGTGTATATCTGATCACAGCCGCGTCCGTCGCGTTTCGATTGAAAAATCAGCCTTTTCCCATCGCTGGAAAAGTATGCTTCGGCATTTTCGCCGCCGAACGTCAACTGCTTGATATTCGCCAAACGCTTTTCGCCGGCAACATTAAGCGTACTTTGACCGAACGCGGCAAAAGTTGTAAGAGTAACGAGAAAAAATAAGGGCAATACAAATCTCATAATTCTAATGTTATTATCATCGGGAAAGCTAAATAGAATCCGAAAAGATAAGTTTAGCGAATTACGCTTGTAAATGAAAATCGTTTTCAATAACGGGGATGATTTTGAAGGGCGACCCTAATACCAACGAATAAATTATGGCGTTTGAAACAAGCAAAGACGTTTTAGATTGGTACGAAAAGCAGGACCGTACGCTGTCCAAAGAATTTATCGACGGCCTGCCGTGGCACACGGTCAAGGACACGCCGATCGACGAGAAATTCGTGCCCGTTCTGCTCTATATGCGCGATGTCGAGGTGCTGACCGACATGTACCACCGCGAGCTTCAGCGGACGCCGACAGGCCGCGACCCCGTGATTGCGAAATTCATGGAACGCTGGGGCGTTGAAGAAATCACACACGGCCAGGTGATAAACCGTTTTTTGAACGAGGCCGGATACGAAACGCCGGACGATTGGCAAAGCCAAACGCACCTCAACGTTACGAAAACCTATCATACGTACACTTACCTGATGACGATGCTGACCAATCTGCTCGGCAGTCGTTTTACGGGCACGCACATGGCGTTCGGGGCGATACATGAAATGTCGACGGCGCAGGCCTATCGGCGGATGAAGGAACTGGCCAATCATCCGGTGCTTTCGATAATCCTTGAAGGCATAATTCGCGAAGAGGCAGCTCACACGCATTTCTATTGGAGCGTTGCCAAGCTCGAGCTGCAAAAAAGCACGACGGCGCAGAAGATTGCTCGAAAGGTTATCGAAACGTTCTACGTGCCGGTCGGCCAGGGATCGCTGGCAAAGAGTCGGGCGGAGTATTCGGTGGCGATGCTTTTCAGCGGTGAAGGCGGCGTTGAGACGATCGATCGAACCGTTACCCAACGGGCCAGCCAGCTTCCGGGCCTTGACGGACTGACGAGGGTAAAGACCAAGAGCGGCGGCATCTGCAGCAAATTTCGGCCGAAACTGGCCGCTGCGTCGGCCTTAGTGCTTTCTATAAACCTCTATGCCGCTGTTTAGCTCGACCGTTATCTTGCCCTGCGATTCGGCGTAATCAAGGTGTGCTACCGCCTCCGAAACGGCCAGAAAACGGTGAACGTCGTGGTTTGCGGTGTTAGGAAACATTGCCTGCGAAAGCTCGAACGCCGTCGAGCCTTCTTTTCCGATCAGCGAAATTGCCTTGTTCTGTCTTTCGTCTATCGCTTTAACATAGCGGTTAAATATCTCTTCAAAATCCGTCACCGGTCCGCCGTGCCCGCCGTAGGCAAGCGTGGGCCGCGTTTCACGTAATTTTGCAAGACTCACTAAATACTCGCCAAGCGAACGGAAACGCTGGTTCGGATCGATCGGGTCCGGCGACAGGATAGGATTCGGGGTAATTCTTTTAAGCACGCAATCGCCGCAAAACAAGGTGCGGTTTGCCTCGCGTAAAAACGAGCACGAACCGGGCGTGTGTCCGGGCGTGTGAAGCACCTTGATCACGCCACTGGAAAATTCAAACTCCGCTCCGTCATGCAGCAGTTGAGCATCACCGTCACTGAGGGTGTCTGTCAACAGGCTTATTTCTTGGTACAAAGACCGCATTTCGTCAAAGACCTTGTCCGGAACACCCGACCTCAGCAGAAGCCGTCGATTATTCTCGTGCGAAAGCCGTCCGACCAGGTGGCCGGTTTCCCAATTGTGAACAAAAATTTCCGCGTCTTTTGCCTCGTCGCGAACCTGTCTAGCTAAACCGCAGTGGTCCTCATGCGCGTGCGTGAGTACGATTCGACGAACGTCCGAAAATTTGAGCCCATTTTCCGCGAGTCCACGCCGCAACGCGTCCGCGGCCTCGGTCGTCTTTGGTCCGACATCTATCAGCGTCACCGGATCTTCGCGAATCAGATAAACGTTTACATCGCCTACGTAAAAAGGCGTCGGGATCGAAAGCGGAACGATCTTCATTATTTGCGATTGTCGATTTGCAGTTTGCGATTGTCAAAGACATAGGCCGACGGCCAGCGATAAACTATACTTATAAACAACCGTGAGATTTCAAAACAAAAACCGCAGATCGAAGATCGCAATAGTTGGCGGCGGCCCGGCGGGGTCGAGTTTGGCTATCAGACTCGCGGAGAGAGGTTTTGAAGTCACGCTGGTCGAACGCGAAAAATTTCCGCGGCACAAGCTGTGCGGTGAGTTTATCTCGCCGGAATGCCTGCGGCATTTCGCCGAGCTTGGAGTTTTGGACGCGATGCTCTCGGCGGGCGGCGAACGGATTTTTGAGACGCGATTTTACGATCAGGCCGGAAGGAGTTTTTCAGTTCCGAGCAATGTCTTCGACGATCGCGGGTTTGCATTAAGCCTTAGTCGTTCCGAAATGGACAGAATATTGCTTGAGGCGGCCCGCTCTGCGGGCGTCGAAGTTCTGGAAGGTGCCAAGATTTCGGACGTGACCGTTAACGATGGGAGTGTTATCGGCTTAAAAGCCGCCGGCGAGAGCGACGAAAACAAATTCATTTCCGCTGATCTATTTATTGACGCAACCGGCCGCAGCACAGCACTCACAAAGCTTGTCGAAAGAAAGCTTTCGCCGCAAACGCCGCGACCGAACCGCTCAATAGCCGTCGGATACAAAAACCACTTTCGCGGGATTTCCGTCACACCCGGAACTTGCGAGATATTCGCTTTCCCCGGCGGCTACGGCGGGCTGACAGCGGTGGAGGACGGATTGGTGAACCTGTGTTTCCTGATAGATTCCCAAGCCGCCCGTAAGGCGGGCAACGCTGACGATCTGGTTGCCGGAGTGCTTTCTAGAAACAAAGTCGCGGCCCGCCTGATGAAAGACGCGGTACCGGTTCGGGATTGGCTTGCGGTTTCAATCGGTTCCTTCGGGCAAGCTCCACAGCCGTCCGCGATAAACCTTCTGACGGTGGGCGACGCGTCCGCGTTCATCGATCCATTTACAGGCAGCGGAATGCTGATGGCGCTGGAAAGTTCGGCCTTGCTTGCCGAGACGGTACGATCAGAAACTTCGCCCGAAGTATTGAGAGAACGATATCGGCATGATTACGACCGGCTTTTCTCACGCAGGCTCCAGGTGTGCTCGCTGCTAAGGCGTGCGGCGCATTTGCCGATGTTCCCAACGCTGGCGGTCTCATTTCTGAATCTTAGTAAGCGGAGCCGAAACTTTCTCGCCGGCTCGACGCGTTCAGCCCGAGGGCCAAGCCAGGAAACAACCTAAATCGCCGAAAAAGAAAGGTTTTGCTTGCCTATTCGCTTGATTTAAGCTACAACCTTCAAAGCACATCTATTCAGAGTAAGCTGTCAGCGACGACATCAGGAAAAATCAAGACATTCTGGTCCGGTTCCGGACATAAATCTACCTTCATTTTCCAGCATCGGTATTTCGCGGACGAAACTCGGTAAAAAGAAACATTTAGGAGAGATATCAATGAGAGAAGTTACCTCAAGACTCTATCGGATCGGCGTAAGGTTTGCGTGCCTGGCGTTGGTCGCTGCCACATGTACGTTCGTCGCGGTTGGGCAGGCCCAGTCCACCGCCGCTGACTTAACGGGCACGGTGGTTGATCCGGCCGGGGCGGTCGTGCCCGGAGCAAGCGTTACCGCCAGGAATCTCGGAACCGGAATATCGCGCTCGACCACGACGGGCGACGACGGTGTCTATAAGCTGATATCTCTGCCGCCGGGCGAGTATGAGGTCACTTCCGAAGCACCGACATTCAAGAAAGTGGTTATCTCGCCCGTGAAGATCACTGTCGGTCAAAGCGCTGATTTGAAGATCAGTATGGAAGTTGGCGGTCAGGACATCGTCGTCAACGTTTCCGGCGACAGCGTTGAGCTGATCGAGCCGACCAAAACCACAATTTCAACCACGATCGACGAAACGCGGATCGAGAATCTGCCGATCAACGAACGAAGCGCGACCGGTTTTGCCCTGACGATTTCGACCGTCGGACGCGACAACGGCCGCCCGGTCGGCCCGGCGCCGACATCGGGCCTTAATATCGGCGGACAACGCGGCCGCTCGACGCTCGTACAGGTCGATGGTGCGGATTTTACCGATAATTCGATCAACGCTGCCCGCTCGACCGTCTCGCAGGAAGCCGTTCAGGAATATCAGGTAACGACCAATTCCTATTTGCCCGAATTTGGCCGCGCAACGGGCGGCATCGTGAACGTTGTGACCAAAAGCGGCACCAACGATTTCAACGGAAATGTTTTCGGATTTATACGCGATAAAAGTATCCAGGCCAGAAATGCTTTCGCGCCGATCATCGACGGCGACCCCGACAAGAAACCGCCTTACACGCGGGTTCAATACGGCTTTACGCTGGGCGGGCCGATCATAAAGGAGCGAACATTTTTCTTCGGTTCATTCGAGCAAAGGCGTCGGCAGGAGTCCGGTTTTTTTACCGGTGACATAGTGGGAAATGGTACGTCGAGTGTGACGATCCCCGTAATCGCCGGCCTCAATCCGATCGCGCGTACGTTCACGGGACTTACGCCGGCACAAGCGGCTTACGTGAATGGACTGCTGGCGGCCGGAACAGCACCGGCCGTGTGTACCGCCCGCACTTATGCCTTTTTCGCGTCCAGCGGAACGCAAACCGCTTTGAACGGATCCAACACTTTGATCAGCCCGAACGACGGCAGCGGCTGTCCGGCAATCTCGCCGATACTTCCGGGCGTTATAGGGCAAAGGTTCATCCTTTCCGGGGCGCCCGTGCCGCTGACGCGTGACGCGAACGGTGAGCTTGTGGCATTTCGCCCCTTATCCCAGCTTCGACGGATTTTTCCGATCTCTGAGGCAACCACTTTTTCGTCAATCCGGGTCGATCACCTCGTAGCCGAGGGCCAGCAGTTGACGCTTCGGTTTGGTTACAATCCGGGCAAGGTAAATGGAATTCAGGACGAATCACAGAACCAGACTCTCGGCCAAAACGATTATTCGCGGACGGGCATTCAGGACCTGAAGGACACCTCGTTCAGTGCCTCGCTTTCGAGCGTGCTGCCGGCCAACCTCGTGAATGAGGTTTATTTCAGCTTTGGCCGTCGCGACGCCAAGTTCGATTCGCAAGTGCCGAGCGTGGCCCACCAGATCGCAGGTACCGGCTTTATCGGATCGAACCCTTTCTCACCGGTCGATCGTGTCGAAAACCGCTATCAGATACGTGACAATGTAACCTGGGCGGTCGGCGATCACCTTATCAAATTTGGCGGTGACATCAATTTTATCGACGTCAACGCCAGTTTTGAATTGAACTTTCCGGCATTGTTCAATTTCGGCCAGCAAACGGGTGGTTCGCTCGTGACGGGCTGTGATGCCGCAACGGTTCCGGTCGCACAACGGTGCCCAGCTTTCACGGCAATTCAGACCTACGGCCTCGGTTTCCCAAGCGTGTTTATTCAAGGCTTCGGCAACCCGATCAGTTCATTGAAGAACAAGCCGATTGCGTTCTTCGTCCAGGACACGTGGAAGGTACGAAAGAACTTTACATTGAATTACGGACTCCGATATGACATTGAGTTGACCGATCAGTTCGCTCCGTCTGCCTTCCGCGATCCGCTGACGGGCATCACGCTAAGCGAGCAGGACGTGCAGACCGCTCAGGATGCTCTGAATGTTACACAGGGTTTCCCTCGCGACAAGAATAACTTCGCACCGCGTCTCGGCGGAGCATGGGACGTGTTCAGCGACGGCCGCACCATCATTCGGGCGGCTGGCGGCATGTACTTTGATCATCCGTTGCTTGCTGTCGCGTTCAACTCGGACATCGGTGATGGTTCGCAGCAGCAGCAGGCAACGCTGTTGCCGATCGGTGGGCCCGACCCTCGTGGGTTGTTCAACGCTTTTCAGGTATTTCATGGGACGGTTTGCGGCGTTCAGGGTTCTGCGGCGGCGCTCTGCGGGCCATTTGTCACGCCGGGTGTGGCAAGTTCGTCGCAGTACCAGTTCGGTTTTCAACGGTTCAATTCCGCGAATTTCACTGGTTTCGGCCCAATTCTGCCGTTCACGCTGCATGTTGGTAAAGATTTTCAATATCCGGATGCGTTTCAGGGAAACCTGGGCATAGAGCAGATGATCGGCAAGGACATGTCGGTTTCCGCGAACTACATAACGGTTCAGGCCCGTCATCTTGCTCATCCTCAGGATGTTAATACTGTTCGGACGGACCGTTTGGTCGGCAATTTTCAGCGTTTCTTCGGTTTTGGTCCAAGCAGTCTTTCGGCGGCGGCATTTGGCATTACTATACCAACGACCGCGGCAGGAGGCCTCGGGGCGTGCCCGCAATCACCAAATGGGTGTTTTACCAATGCAGTCGGACGGCAGTTTGCCGTGATCATTCCTGGAATGATTGTTGCCCCTATAACCGGCGGTCTGCCGGATGTAACGCAGAAGGTAGTCAACCCGGTAATGGCGAATTATTTTCGCAGGCTCGGGCCGAATTATTTCTTTATTGCTTCGGCTTCGGGCGGCTTGGTGAGCAAGGCGCTTTTTGACAGTCAGTTGGGCGGAAGCCTGGCAACGGCCGGACCGATTAATCCATATGCTGACGTAAACGCGCAGCTTTCCGATGGCTCCTCGTCTTATAATGCATTGAATCTCGAAGTGAAAAAACGCTTTTCGCAGAGTTTCCAGTTCTTTGCCACTTACACTTGGTCGCATTCGATCGACGATTCGTCCGACCTTCAGACGTTGCTAAAACCCCAGGACAATACGAATTTCCGTGCGGAGCGGGCCAGTTCCTTGTTCGATCAGCGGCATCGTTTCGTCTTTAGCGGCGTGCTTACCTCACCTGACGCGTGGCGGACTGGAAGCGGTGTTCAGCGGTTCTTTCACGGGTTCACGGTTGCGCCTATCATCGAGTACGGATCGGGCCGTCCGTTCAACATAATCGCGCCAGGCGACGCAAATGGCGATTTCCAAAGCACCAACGAACGGCCGACCGTTCGCCCGGACGGAACGCTTTGTCAGACGGCGGTCGATCCCAACTGTCTTACCGGTGTTTTCCCGGCCAACGGCAATCTTGGTCGTAATCTGGGCATAACCCATTCGTTCTTTTCGGTCGATATGCGCGTGTCCCGCCGGATAAGGTTTGGCGAACGAATCAGCCTTGACCTGATCGGCGAAGCATTCAACCTGTTCAACCGCTTCAACGAAGCCTCGGCGAATCCGTTCTACACGGTCGTCAACGCTTTCGGCGAACGCGACGGCAGCGGGCGTTATTTCAGCCAGCCTACGTCGGCATACGACCCGAGGCAGTTCCAGTTCGGCCTTAAGCTGAACTTCTAAAAGCTAGTTCAGTTCATTCTTTCGGCCGGTTGGCAATTTACGCCAGCCGGTCGTTTTTGTTTTTGATCCGTGCATCGCCGATAATTTTTGTGTGACGTTGTTAGAGGACAAGATCAGACAGAAAGCGAGTGAGATCGGTTTCCAGAAGATCGGCATTGCTCGAGCCGATGTACTTCTTGAAGAAAGCGAACATTTGAAAGAATGGCTCGGCCGCTGTTATCAGGGCGAAATGGCGTGGATGGCGCGTGAACCGGAAAAACGGGCCGACCCGCGGCTTTTGTTTCCGGGCACTAAGAGCGTTATCGTGGCGGCGGTCAATTATTTCACGCCGCACAAACACGAAGAAGCCGATAATTCAGGCAAAATTTCCCGATACGCGTGGGGCGACGATTATCACGATATCGTGAAGGCAAAACTTGTCGAACTGCTGGACTGGATCAAGGCTGAAGCGCCGGGAGCCGACGGCAAAGTTTGTGTCGATACGTCGCCGATCATGGACAAGGCGTGGGCGGTTCGCGCCGGGCTTGGGTGGTTGGGCAAACATTCGAACGTGATCACGCAGGATTATGGATCATGGGTATTTATTGGCGAGATTCTGCTGGACATCGCGCTCGCGTACGACGGTGAGATCATTCCCGATCACTGCGGTACATGCACGATGTGCCTGGACGCATGCCCGACCTCAGCGATCGTCGAGCCGTATGTGGTCGATTCACGTAAATGCATTTCTTACGCGACGATCGAGTTGCGGGATGAAGAACTGCCCGTTGGGATTGTAGAGAACCTGAACGGCTGGCTCTACGGCTGCGACATCTGTCAGGATGTGTGCCCCTGGAACAGGTTCGAAAAACCATCGGACGAAGCCGCGTTCGAGCCGCGAAATAGTGAAACCTCGCTTGATATTGAAAAGGTAGCGTCGATGGAGCACGAACAGTACGCCGAACGTTTCAGGCGTTCCGCGATCAAGCGGACTAAGGTGACCGGATTGAAACGCAATGCGGCTGCATTAAAAAACTATTAACGAAGGCGCCAAAACTAATAACATCTTCCGCAACGAATTCTTTTGTCATAGAGTTGATAGTTGGTAGTTATTAGTTGATAGTTATTTTATGCCGCTTCGCGACGGACA
>CADEEU010000070.1:0-11149 GCA_902826385.1 uncultured Acidobacteriota bacterium
AGGAAACCACCGGTGTTAATTCCATCGCCTACCTGCGTGTTGTTCGAGCGATAACTGGAAACAGCAGACGCGAGTGTTGAAACAGCTAGCGGATTAATTCCGACAGCTGAATAAATCATATTTAACTCGGCAAGTCCGATCGAACAATTGCCCGCAACGCAGCTTGGTCCCGTGCCCTGAAAACGCAGGGTTCCGGCTCCAAGGTGAGGCAAAGGCACTACGCGGTTAGTGGATTCTTCAAGTTTCTGATCCTGTCCCTCATAGGAGTAGAAAAAGAAAAGCTTGTCCCTTAAGATCGGGCCGCCAATGGTGCCACCGAAAACATTTCGATCCAGCGAAGGTCTGGGTTGTCCCGCCAGATTGTTGAAAAATGTATTGGCCGAGCCAGTTGTGGGCCGCTTAAAAAAGAACACCGATCCTTTGAAATCATTCGTTCCGCTCTTGGTTACTAGTGAGATTTGTGCACCTGAGGAGCGGCCTTGGTTTGCATTGGCACCGAGGGTGGTGATTCGAAACTCTTCGACCGATTCAGTCGTGGAACGAAGGGCCGAACCTTGCTCGATGTCGCCGCCCCCGGATCGCCCTCCTGTCTGTTGATCATTTATATCAACTCCGTCCAGAGTTATGTTTGCCTGGTCGCTTCGACCGCCGGCAACGTAACCGTCGCGTGTGACGCCTGGTTGTAGCGCGAGAAGATTGTTAATGTTCCGGAGGTCAGTTGGAAGTTCAATGATTTGCTGCGGAACGAAGTTGTTTCCGATACTCGCGTCTTGGGTGTTTACTACGGATTCAATAGTGTTAGACGTTACATTTACAATTGCCGTCACTTCTCCCGGTTCCAGTGCGAGATTCACGGATATTGGCAGGTTAACAAGAGCCTGAACATTCGTGTTTACAAGCTTTTTAAAGTTAGCCGCCTCAACCTCTAGTGTGTAAGTAGCAGGAGTTATACCCGGAAAGTTGAATTTTCCGTCATCGGTAGTTACCACCGTACGATTAAAGCCGGTCGCCGGATTCAAGATTTTTATGTTTGCCCCCGCAACGGCTCCACCGTTTTGATCGACAACCGTTCCACTGACTCCGCTTGTACCTGCTTGGCCAAACGCATGGTTTGAGACGCTTACCGTCAAGACGACGGCCGCCAGAAGCGTTAGAACCTTTGTTCCCAAATTGCTAAATTTCATAGTTCCTCCTCAAAAGTAGATGATGACAAGTGCTGGGAAAATACAAACTTATGCGTGACGCCGAAGATGATGCAGTTTTCATACCATTCATCGTTCCTCCGATAAGTACAACGATTTCAATAGCTTCGCTGTCGCGCTAATGCTGAAATTGGTGAGGAAATCAAATTTTTCGAATAAAATCGATTTTTTTGGAGATGACCGAGCGGGATTATACAAGTTTTTCTTCTATTAACATAGTACACGTCTTCGCTGCCTCTGCTCCTCCGCCTACCGCGGTTGAAATCGTCGGACTAGCGGGATTCGCCATGTCGCCGATGGCGTAGGTGTTGGGGATGGTGGTTTGGGTTAGGTGGTTAACGGTTACGTAGCCGTTTTCGTCTAGTTCGGCTTTGTTTTTGAGGAGTTCGCTGTTTGGTTCGACGCCGATTCTTATTAGGACGATGTCGACCGGTAATTGCTTTGTTGTGCCGAGGTTATCTTTGAGATTGATTGACGAAACTGATTCGTTTCCTTCGATTGCGACTGCCGCTGTTTCCGGGACAAATTCGATCCTGGAATTGGCTTTGGCTTGATCGACAAAGGCTTTTCGGGCTGTTGGGGCGTCGCGCCTGTAGATGACGAAGACCTTTTTGGCGGATTCCGCCAGGATCAGGGCGTTTTCAAGTGCTGCATCTCCACCGCCTATGATAGCGACAATTTTGTCGCGGGCTAGTTTGTGGTCGCGAGTACCTGATCTGATAACTCCTTTTCCAACAAAGCTTTCTTCTCCCGGTATGCCCAGTTTTCTGCGCCGGACGCCGGTGGCGAAGATAAAGTAACGAGCGGAGAAACGGTTTCCTGCTTTGTCCGTTATTGTTCCAGCCTCCGGATCAAAATCGACTATTTCCGTAGACAGTATCGGCATCGCCCCAAACCGTTCGGAGTTTGTGAGGAAACGATCACGAAGTTCACGTCCGTTGGCGACGAATAGTCCCGGATAATTCTCGATCCGGCCGTAAATGCTTAGTAGCTGGCCGCCCGCTTCGGGTTCTTTTTCGAAGATCGCGGTTCTTAGTCCGAGATCGGCACACCAAATGCCTGCGGATATGCCGGCCGGTCCCGCGCCGATTATAAGAACGTCGAAATCGTTGGTTTTTCGGGCTTTATCGGTCATGCTGCACATTAAAAACTACAAGTTTTTGTCATCGCTCATTGCCATTTTTTGTCACAAATTTGGCTCCAGATGCGATTTCCAGTCGTTCGGACTGAGGCTAGATGTCTCCGCGTAACCCAATAAATACCAGTAAATTAGACGATTTAGGGTCATCAACCGCTTCGCCGGTCTGTGGCACCTATTTTGCTATTTAATTATGCCGAGCGCCAGCGCTGTCCGGCCGGTCGCTCATCTCCGCTTCACTTCTTGAACCACAATTTAAGCTCACCGATCAACTCTATGAGATTAGAACTCGAACAGAACCATTCGTCTCTGGCGTTCGCAGAAAATGCGATTGCCGAAAGCTCGTCTGAAAACCGTGCGGCCGAAGCCGCCGAGCACCTTCGTGAAGGCATAAAGGCGGCCCAGTCCGGCAACCGTGCCGGCGCCCGAGCCGCACTTTTACGCGCCGCCGATCTTGATCCTAAGAGCGAAAGCGCCTGGTTATGGCTGTCTTCGATCAGCGAATATCCCGAGGAGCTGCTTGTTTTCCTGACGAATGTTCTCGAGATCAACCCTCTGAATGCCCGCGCGTTAGAATGGTCCGCGGCCACCAAGTCGCTGTTGGCAAAGAACTTTATTCAGCGCGGAATCGATGCTGCCGAAGCCGGCCAGCAGGAAACTGCCGTCCAGCATTTTAATCAGTCTCTGGAATATGACGAGCGGAATACGATGGCGTGGTTGTGGCTTGCGTCGCTTTCGGAATCGAACGAAGGCAAGCTAACGTACCTCGAAAAAGCCCTCGAGTTTGATCCCGAGAATGAGACTGCAAAAGCAGGCTACACAGCGGCCCGCAACAGCATCCGCGAAAAACTTTTGTCCGAAGCCCGTGCCGCCGCCGTTGCCGGAAACGCGGCTGAAGCCGACGAATTGCTCGACGCTATCATTGCCGAGGAGCCCGATGCCGAAGACGCGTGGGTGCTCAGGTCGCATCTCGCCAACGGTTTCGAGGCCAAGATTGCTGCATTCAAACGAGTGCTTGAGATCAATCCGGACAATGCGACCGCCAAGTCCGGTCTGGAATCGTTAACCTCGATCATGGACGCCGTTGCAGCGACAGCGCCTGCACCGGAGGCCGTGGTCGAAGAAATTGCGGTAGAGGAACTATCTGCTACTTCTCAGGAAGAGGAAGCACCAGCAGTTTCTGAGGAAGAGGTAAATTTTGCCGAACCGGCCGAACCACAGCTTCTTGCGGTCGAGACAGATTGGGAACCCGAAGAGCCTGCACACGATTTCGTTCCGGCCGCTGGTTTCGAAGAAAAAGCGCAGGGTTCCCCATTCGAAAGCTTTGCCGAAGATCTCGCCGATCAGTTCGATTCGCAGCCGGAAAAATTGGAAGTGTCGTCATTCGAGGACGCCGCCAACATCGTCGATACCGACGCGGAGGCCGAATTTGAAACGACCGAACAAGAGGAATTTGCTTCACCCGAAACGACCGACGAAATCGAGGAGATAACCTACGAACTGGCGAACGCGGAATCCGCCGGAATGGATGAGATCGCCCACGTTTTCGATCAGGCACAGCAAAACGCCGAAGAATTTCACGCCGAGCCCGAAACGGCAGAAACGGACGACGAGCCGGCAATCGCGGCTCCGTCAGTCAATCCTTTCGACGGCGAAGAATTTCAGAACTCACCCGTGGACTACGCAACCGTCGTATCGGTCGATCTTGACCCGGAAGCCGCCGCAGCCGTCAACGCTTATGACTCGACAAACGGCGCCGCCGCCGAGCCTGAGTCGACTAACACTTCCTTCTTCAACGTTCCGTTCGATACGACAATGTATCCAGGCGGCAGCATCCCGATGCCTGACGGACACTTTGAAAATGCGGCCCCGTTTACTTCGACCGGTTTTGAGACCCGCTTTTTCGGAGCCGATGACACTGCCACCGTTTCTGCTGCTGCAGCTTGCCCGTTCTGTGCCGTAGAGAACGACGTCCAGGCGATCGCTTGCCAGGGTTGCCTCTCGGTTCTGACATTGGCAGACCTTGAGATGATTCTTGCTAACAGCCACGCCGATAAAGCCCTTCTTCGTCCAGCCGTAGAAAGGATGGAGAGCGAAAAAGCCACACGCGAGTTTACCGAGGCAGAGCTGACCACGCTCGGTATCGGACATCTCAATCTGCGAAATTTCCAGTATGGTTACAGCTACCTTCAGGAAGCTTCACACAAAAATCCTAACAATGTCGTGCTTTCCGGCCAGGTAAACGCGCTTTTGATCAGGCTTGAAGAGATCAAACAGCAGGACCAGGCGCATGAGTCGATGCCGAAAGGGAAGACCATTCTTGTGGTCGACGACAGCCCGACCGTTCGTAAGCTGATCGCCGGAAAACTTGAAAAATGCGGACATGAAGTTTTTTGTTCGAGCGACGGTGTAGAGGCAATGGAAGCTCTGGAGAGCCTGAAGCCGGACCTTATTCTGCTTGATATCACAATGCCGCGAATGGACGGATATCAAGTTTGTAAGCTGATCCGCAGCAACTCCGTTACCAAAGATGTGCCTGTCGTCATGATCTCCGGAAAAGACGGGTTCTTCGATAAAGTTCGCGGCCGCATGGCTGGAACTTCGGGCTACATAACAAAACCGTTCGGACCTGAAACTTTGATGAAAGCGGTCGAGTCTTATCTGAAGCCGGAGACGGCCGCCGTTTCCTAAACCCACAAGATGATCGAGCTTGAAGATTCGCCCGTTTTAGTCGAACCGGACTCGGTGCCCGTAACTGAAGCGGCGCCGGGAGAAAAATTCGTTTCCTTCGAACTTGGTGAAAAGCTTTATTGCGTTGCCGCCGCAAGCGTTCAGGAAGTCGTACATCCTGTTGCTCCGGCAGCGGTCCCGAGATCGCCGTCGTGGCTATTAGGGTTAGCTGTTTACCGCGGAGAATCAGTCGCGCTGATCGATCCCCGCGTAGTCGCTGGTGCTTACAGTCCGGCACCTGGCGGCAAAGCAAAAATAGTCGTATTTCGTTTTCTCCCAAATCACACCCAGTTCGCCCTGCCGATTGATTCTCTCCGCGAAATGATCACTGCCGACCCGGCGTCCCTTCGGGCCGGCGAGATCGTCCACGAAGGCCGCCCGGCAACCTTGATCGACCACGAACAATTATTTGCCGGCCTTGAGCAAAACCTGAGCTAGATACCTGAGAAGTTAAATGGAACGCCGATCGAAAGAATCCAGACTGCACACCATCCGGGGAAAGATCTGGATAATGGTGATCCTGCTCGCCGTCACCAATTGCGTGAGCGGCGGCATTGTGTTTGTCGCCTCTTCGATGCTGACATCCGAATCCTGGGTGCCGGTTGTCGTTACAATTGCCATATCGACGATCACAACCATAGCTTTTGCATGGTGGATATCGAGCGACGTTCTTCGCCCGCTCGACAAACTTAATCTTCTCGCAAAAAGTATTGAACGAAGCCCCGGAATGTCGGTCCCCAAAACCACCGGAGCTGTGGAAACCGACGATCTGCTTCACACCATCAGCCGCGCGTCCCGACAACTGACGAACGTTATCGACCTGATGGACGACGTTTCTTCCGGTAACACCCAAGCCGTGCTTGATCCACTGGAGCACCCGGACCGTCTGAGCGAATCTTTTAGAAAGCTGGTTGCTAAGGTCACCGATTCGATCGGTGCAAAGGCCGAGCTGGGCCGCTATAAGCTTGCAGTCCATCAGGTAACTCAGGAACTGACGGGTCTTCATCGAGGGGATGCCGTACGCATCAAGACCGATTTTGAGGGAACACGGACGATAACGGACGCCCTTCGATTTCTTGTCGAGCGCAACACCGACACCAGCCGCGTGTTGGTTTCCAGCACCACAGAGTTAAAAACCCTTGTCGCAGAAGGCCGCGGCCGGCTGGCCGCGGTTGCCGAAAAAAACGGAGCACGCGAAAGAAGCTTTAAGACACTTATTGCCGGTCTCGCTGAAGCCAATGCAGATGTCGAAAAATCGGTACAGGACGTTTCTGAATCGCTAGGCGTGATCGGCGACCTGGTCAAGGAAATTAAAAAGTATCCGATCTCTCCTGATGAGAATGCCAAGTCGCACACGGCTGTGAAAAAACAATTTGACGCCGCGCTTCACAAACTTCGCGACGTCGGCGAACAATCGCTGGCCATCACTCATGTGGCAAAGTCGGTACAGGACCTTGCCCGGCGCTCGAATATGATCGCGTTGAACACGTCTATCCAGGCAAATGGCGAAAACACATCCGGCCTTTCGACGCTGACCCAGGAGATCACATCGCTATCCGAACGCGCGGAAAAAGCGAACAAGGCAATTGCCGGTATCAGCGATTCGGTTGTACGTGACATTAACGAGGCAAATGCATCGATACAGTGGGTAAACTCGGAAGTTTCCAAGATAATTGCCCGTGTCGTTAAAAGCGAAGAATTGACCGACCATATTTCCGCAACGTTGTCGCAATTGTCCGGGCTGCCCGCAAAACTGGATGCAGACACCGCTGAACGGGCGATCAAAAACGAGAAAAATTTCAAGATGCTGGAAGACTGCGGCTCGCGCGGTGAAGAAGTTTCAAGCGAGTTAAAAACTTGCGAAGCGGGCATTGGTATGATGCACGAACCGCTTGAGGCACTTCGCGAATCGGTCGCATCGAGGAAACAGGTTTTGACACCTTTGGCAACCAACGGCACATCGGAACGGAACGGGTCCAAACCGGCCGTAAACGGTGCGGCAAAAAGTGAACTGATCACTTTTTCAGGAGAGAAATAGACACAAATGGAGAACCCGATTTGGAATTTAGCGTCAAAGGCCGCCTCAGCAATGGCTTGTTTCCTGCTGGTCGCGGGAGCTTTCCTTATCGGAGCAGCTTACGCCGGGCTGACGCAAAGCGATCTGCCGGGCGTTGTGACCATCTGTCTTGCCGCTGCGGTAGCAATTTTTGCTCTGGCCGCATCCCATCTTGAAAACGAAAAGCTTCGGCGTCAATCGAAAGCCGCGGCCGAAGCCGCCAACCTGCTTTCACAGGGCAAGCTTATCGACGGCGACCAGGAAGGCGAAATGCTGGATGCATTACGAAGCGTGTCCGATTATTTGCGCGAAAAGTCCGTGCTGACGAAATACATTGCCGACGGTAAGCTGAACGAGAATTTTGCACCGCTTTCGGATTCGGACGAGCTGGGAAAATCGATCCAGAATATGGTGCACTACCTTCGCCAATCGGTCCAGACGCAAGAGTCGCGCGACCGTCTGCACGATTCGGTCGTAAAGCTTTTGGACGAAGTGTCGGACGTTTCGTCCGGCGATCTTACCGTTCAGGCCGATGTCGGTCCGGAAATAACGGGTGCGATTGCGGATGCGTTCAACTCGATGACCGAAAATCTGCGAAGCCTTATCAAGCAGGTCAAGGACATTACGAATCAGGTCGGAGCTTCGGCCGGTTCCATAAACGACACGACCGAACAGCTTGCCCGCGGAAGCTTCGTTCAGGCCGCACAGATAACCAGAACGACGGCCGCGATCGCAAAAATGGCGACACAGATTCAGGAGGTTTCCGAGAACGCCGAGATGTCGTCGAAGGTCGCGTCGGAATCGCTGAACAAAGCCCGTTCTGGCACGAAAGCCGCGGCCGACAATATCAACGCCATGCGGTGTGTCCGCAAACAGGTGCAGGAAACCGCCAAGCGCGTTAAGCGGCTTGGAGAACGTTCGCAGGAGATCGGGCAGATCGTTGCTTTGATCGACGACCTGTCAGACCGCACAAGTCTTTTAGCCTTGAACGCGTCTCTGCAGGCATCGGCCGCCGGTGAAGCAGGTATTGCGTTTGCCGCCGTGGCCGAAGAGGTCGAGCGGCTGGCCGAAAGATCGAACCGGTTGACGCGGCAGATCTCTACATTGACCCAAACGATAAACGCCGAAACCAAAGAGGTCGTTGCCTCGATGGAAGATACGATCCACGAAGTCGTGATCGGCTCGACGTTGGCGGACAAAGCCGGCCAGGCGCTTTTCGGCATCGAAACTACATCGATCAAACTGGCCGACTTGCTCAGATCCATAACCGATTCCGCCAAATACCAGGCAAAAAGCTCAGAGGACATTGCCAACGCGATGTCCAGCATTTCCGAAGTGACCGAGATCGTCGAAAGCGGGTCGAAACGCGCGGCCGAATCGGTTAAGTCGCTCGTGCGGCTTTCGGACGAACTTCAAGGCTCGGTATCGCCGTTCAAACTCCCGGCTGACGGTGCTGCCTCCGACTCCACCCGCAGCCAGATGATTCATTGATTCCCGCCGACAACCGCTGAAAAAGATGGATTCCTCAAAAATAAAATCGCTCGTTCAGGAAATCGAAGGAATGCTGCGGACAATGCGCAGCTCGATATTGATCAGCCGTCAGGAAGGCATCGCCGCCGATCTGTACCATCATGTAGAATCGGCCCGCACCTTTCGCGACCGGGCGTCGGAGATGAGTTTGTGGCGCTTGGAAACCGTACTTTCTACCATCGTGCAGGAAGCATCACGGTCATTCGTTCCCGGCGTTATGCCTTCGGACGCGGCTTGCCGGTCCGTCCTCGATTTGATCGCTCACGCGGAAGCCGAAGCGATCAAGCTGCACGTCGAGGCCGACGAACAGTCGATCGATCTGGCACAGTTCGTCGATAACTCCTTCGACATTCTTCAACTCGATTCGCTGCTTGAGCCGCCGATACCGCCCGAGCCGAGTTTTTTTGAAGAACAGGAATCACGAGCGGTAACGGCACTCGAAACACCGGAAGAAAACGCGGAAGACGAATTCGAGCCCGACGAGGAAATGCTCGAGATATTTGCGATGGAAGCCGAGGACCTGCTCGGCAACATTGAAACGAATCTGGACACGCTTGTCGCGGCACCCGAAAACCGCGACGCGCTTTGGGAAGTTCGCCGTCATGCTCACACTTTCAAAGGAGCAGCGGGAATCATCGGGTTAAAAAAACCATCGAAGCTTGCTCATCGCATTGAGGACCTTCTCGACTATCTGTCGCAGAACGAAATAGTCCCGAATGCCAAAATTTTAGAACTGATCGGTTCCGCTACGAACTGCCTGCGTGCGATAACGAAAGGCGATTCGTCACCGGGCATGTCTGCCCTCACGAACGAAGTTTACCAGGCGTTCGATACCGTGATGCACGACCTCACGAATCCGCCGGTCGAAGAAGTCGTGGTCGCCGTCGAGCCGGAACCCGAGCCGTTGGTCCAGCCGATAATGGTTTCGACGCCGGTTGTCGAGAAAACGGCCGAAACGGTTGAGAATACTCAGCCTGCGCAGCGTCCGATCGTTCGCGTCTCGATCGCCAGACTGGACGAACTCGTTCGTATAGCGCGCGATCTTGTGGTCAGCCGCTCAATAGTGGAACAGCGGATCGCGGAATTTGACACTCATCTGGAAACCCTGGCCCGAACCACTCGCCGTCTGCAGGCGGCGACGGCACGAATCGAAAACGATTTCGAAGCATCGATGCTCGACGCACCCGCACCAGTGTCTTTCAATCCGCCGCGTTCGGCACTTAGAAACGACATTCCTGTTTACGATCAGGCGCCCGAGTTCGACTCGCTCGAGCTTGATCGCTATACGGATTTTCACGAAAGCTCGCGCGATCTTTCGGAGGCGACACAGGATTGTTTTGCGATAACCACCGCACTCGAATCTTTAAAGGGAACGCTGGACGCTGTGTTCGAAGATCAGCGGCGGCTGATTGAAGAAACGCAGGAAAAGGTGATGCAGATTCGGCTGATCCGGTTCGGATCGATAGCCACCCGTATCCAACGAGCGGTGCGCGTTACGTGCGAGGAAGAAAATAAACGTGCAGACGTGGTGATCGAGAATCAGGACGTCGAGATCGATACGGATCTTCTGGATTCATTGGTCGAACCGCTGATGCACCTTATCCGCAACGCGGTTGTTCACGGCATCGAATCGCCCGATACGAGGCGGTTGGTCGGAAAGCCCGAGACCGGACGTTTGATCGTTCGTATGACTAATGAGGAAACGCACATCGAAGTAAGGGTTGCGGACGACGGCCGCGGCATTTCGGCAAATTATTTGCGTGAACGCGCGATCGATGCCGGTTTGCTGGACCCGAAAGATGCGGGTCAACTTGGGGCCGACGAACTGCTGACACTGATGTGCATGCCGGGACTTACGACGGCTGAAAAATTAACGATGAGCGCTGGACGCGGTGTCGGTATGAGTATCGTCAAAGAAAGCGTCGAAACGCGCAACGGCACGATCTCGGTCGAAACAATGCCGCAGCGTGGAACCACCTTCACCGTCAGAATTCCACTCGCGTTTGCTGTGGCCCAGGCGCTGCTTGTAAAATCCGATAATCACTCCGCGGCGATACCGCTCAAGGTTGTAAAACAGATCGTTGAGCTGAACCCGATGGAAATTCGGACGAGTGACGGCAAGCCGTTTGCGGATATAAACGCAATTAATTTCCCGGTGAGGCGTCTAAGCGATTTCTTCCCGGCCCGTCATCGACGTGAAGCACCGGTAGACTCTCTGAATACGTTGCTTGTCGAAACTGGCAAGGAAAAGTTTGCGTTGATAGTTGACGAAATAGTCCGAACGGAAGAGATCGCGATAAAGCCGCTGGGCAAACCGCTGGACAGCCTGCCGCTCGTTCTGGGTGCGGCCGTTCTTGGGAACGGCGAGGTAGTTCCTGTAATAGACGCTTCTCAGATTGCCAGGGCAGAAATGGTACAGGAATTTGAGGCCGAGCCCATTCCCGAACCCGAAGCCAAACCGCGAGTTTTGGTCGTGGACGACAGCCCCAGCGC
>CADEEU010000070.1:11159-12326 GCA_902826385.1 uncultured Acidobacteriota bacterium
TGGCGTCGAAGCCATGGAAGTTCTTCGCGGCGAGATACTACCGGATGTGGTCCTGACCGACGTCGAGATGCCGCGAATGGATGGATACGAATTAATTTCGACAGTACAAAAAGACGAAACGCTGCGACACATTCCGATGGTCTTTATCACCTCGCGGGCGAGCGAGAAACACCGCGAAAGAGCGATGGAACTCGGAATTACCGAATATCTTACGAAGCCGTTTGTTGAGGCGGAGTTGATAAGTCTGGTAGAAAGATTGAGCACTCCGCAACCGGTCATTTAGCGGGCGGTTTGCTTGGGCGGATCTCGACCTTGCTCGGCAGAGCTCTCGGATTCATCTTGATAAGATTCAAAACAACCTCGGCAATGTCGGCGGGCTGAAGCTGCCACGCTTTTTCGTCCGACGGCGTGTCGCCGCCGAACGAAGTGTTTACGCTGCCGGGACAAATATAGCTGACCTTGATGTTGTCTTGACGCACTTCCTGCATCAGGGCTTCGCTGAAACCGTTCAACCCGAACTTCGACGCATTGTAGGCCGCCATTCGCGGATGCGCATTTTGCCCCGCGAGCGACGAAATGTTGATGATGTAACCGCCGCCGCGCTTCTTCAGATGCGGGACGGCATAGTGGCACGCGTAAAACACGCCGAAAAGATTCGTCTCAAGCGTCTGTCTAAACTCATCGCCTGACATCTCTTCAACAGTCTTTCCAAAATAACCGACGCCCGCGTTGTTGACCAAAATATCGAACCCGCCAAACGCCGCTGTGCAATGCTCAAAGACCATCTTGACATGATCCTCAATCCGCACGTCGCACGAAACGGCTTCGACCTTGCCGAGCTGCAAAAGACTCTCCGCCGCCCGCTGCACGTCCTCACGGCCGCGACCGCAGACCAAGACATTAGCTCCCTCTTTAACCAGGGCTTCCGCTATTGCAAATCCGATGCCTTTAGTGCCGCCGGTTACTATTGCCGATTTTCCTTTCATCTGATTTTCAGCCGAACTACCGCCTGTTCATATCAACTTCTAAAAGCGGCGATTCTTTGTCTGTGAGTTTTCTCCAAAGCAATAGCATAGTGTCCTGAGCGTCTCGTAGGACGACCTTGAAGACAACGGTTACGTCTCGTCGCTCGTCGCTGTCCAGCGATGCCTGACCTTTCTCATTTGG
>CADEEU010000071.1 GCA_902826385.1 uncultured Acidobacteriota bacterium
ATGTGAAGCTGGTCTCGCTGTTCGCCCCTGAGCACGGAATCCGCGGTGAGCTTGATACCGAAAAGATCGACGATTCGAAGGACGAGAAAACCGGCCTCCCCGTATATTCGCTTTACAAGGACGGAATGCGGCGGCCGAAGCCGGGGCAGCTAACGGACCTCGACGCGATCGTCTATGACATTCAGGACATCGGTGCACGTTTTTACACCTACACGGCCACGCTGAAAAACGTGATGGAAGAGGCCGCGAAATTGGGTAAGCCAATTTACGTGCTCGACCGGCCTAACCCGATAAACGGCGTTGCGGTCGAGGGGTCCACCGCCGAAGAAGACAAACTCTCGTTCATCGCCGCCCACACGATTCCGGTCCGCTATGGACTGACCATCGGCGAACTCGGCCTGATGATGAACGCCGAGCGAAAGATCGGGGTTGTTCTGAAAGTAATTAAAATGGAAGGCTGGACGCGGTCGATGTGGTTCGACGAGACGGGCCAGACGTGGGTGAACCCGTCGCCGAATATGCGCTCGCTGACCGAAGCGACTCTCTATCCGGGCATCGGCTTGCTTGAAACGACAAACCTTAGCGTCGGCCGCGGAACCGACACTCCTTTTGAACTCATCGGTGCGCCATGGCTGGACGGGCAAAAGCTGGCCAATCACCTGAACGGCAGAAACCTGCCCGGCGTCCGCTTTGTCCCGATCCGCTTTAAGCCCGATGCTTCGGTCTTTAAGGACGAACAGCTTGGCGGCGTCAATGTCATAATCACCGACCGTCGCACGTTCCAATCCGTCAGGACCGGTTTCGAAATTGCCGCTGCTCTCAGGATGCTTTACCCGACCGCCTGGCAGACCGACCGCTACGGCCGCCTGCTCGTAAACGGCGAAATGCTGCAAATGGTAAAGGCGAGCGAACCGCCCGAAAAGCTCGAACAAATGTCCGTCCGTCAGTCCGAAGATTTCACAAAACGTCGGGCACCCTATTTGCTTTACAAGTAGTGGTTTTCAAGTTATAAAATTCGAAGAATTTACACTTTGGCAACATATCTTTTGTTTTCAGGGGTTTCGGGCGAACCTCAGGAAATTGCTCCGTAACATTCGATAACGAAAATTTGGATAAACTTCCAAAAACGTAAAGAATGCTTATGGATCGCTATACTAGATTTTTAACTTTTCGGGAGAAAGAGAGGACTATGAGCAGAAGAACATTATTTTCACACTTTCTTGCAATTGCGTTGACGCTTTGTTCCGTTACTTTAGTGATGGGGCAGGATGAAAGCTCTGCGATGATCACCGGGCAGGTAACGGATTCGACGGGGGCTGTAGTGCCGAATGCCACGATCGTCGCAAAAAACGCAGCGACTGGAGCTGAAAGAACCGTTCAGAGTAACGAAGAAGGTGGTTTCACGATCTTTCCGCTAGCTCCTGGTGAATACGTGGTAACAATCGAACGCAGCGGGTTCAAGAGATCCCTTGTCAATGTGACGTTGAATGCGAAAGATCGGCGGCCTGTTCAGATTTCACTGGAAACTGGAGCGCCAAGTGAGACCGTAACTGTTACTGATGAGCCGCCGCTGCTTCAGGAAAGCCCGACGGGACAGGCTCTCATCTCTGGTAATCAAGTCACGGAACTTCCGCTAAATAACCGAAATTTTATCCGTCTACTGGAGACAATTCCGGGAATCAGCTCCGATCTTTCCGATGACACCGGGTTCGGCCTCACCAGCCTTGCGAACATCTCGATCAACGGACTAAGGCGAAATGCCGTTAACTATTATGTGGACGGCGTGAACAATACGGATGTCGGTTCGAATATTACGCTTTTGTCGTCGCCAACTGTAGATTCGATCGCGGAAACAAAAGTTTTAACTTCCAACTATACGGCGGAAATCGGCCGTTCCGGCGGAGGAGCAGTGATCATCACAACGCGCGGTGGCGGCAACGACTTTCATGGTTCGGTCTACAACTTCGTTCGAAACGACGCATTCAACGCGAACACATTTTTCAATAAGCGTCTTGGCAGGAATGCGAACGGCACAGTCAGGGCTGACACGCCCGTACTTCGCTATAACAATTTTGGTGCGACATTCAGCGGTCCGATGGTAAATCCAGGTTTTGGGGAAGGAACACCATACTTCGATTTGTTGAAAGAAAAGCTGTTCTTCTTTTTATCATACGAAGGACGTCGCCAGAGACGCGGTATATCAGACACGACTATATTGGTTCCGAGCGCACTGGAACGTCAAGGAAACTTGTCCGCAACACTTGGACTTCCGCTTTGCCGTCAAACCAATAATACGATCAACACCACATGTACCGCCGCGGGTGCGGTTCCCGTGATGGTCCTTGACACGACGGGTGCGACGATCCAGGCTCGGCAGGCCATGGTGTTCAGGCCCTCGGACGGAAGAGCGTACGCCGGCAACATAATCCCTTTGTCGGATATAGACCCGCGTTCGATCGGACTTCTGGCCGCTTATCCGGGAGCCACTATCGGGAATAATTCTTTCCAGTTCACTCCCCAGAATTTATTAAACACTGACCAGTACGTTGTTCGGCTCGATTACAATATCAACTCCAACCACAAAATCTACGGTCGCTACACACGCGATCAAAGCCAGACCACGGAGTCGGGAGGGCTTTTCACCGGCATTACGCTTCCAAACGTTGCGACAACTAACACGACGGTGCCGGGCAAGATATTTGCCGCGTCTTGGACGGGAGTGTTTTCGAACAGTGTCGTGAATGAGCTTACAGCGAACTTCTCGGGAAACGAGATCGGTTCTATTCTTGTTGGAAACGGGCGTCGGACCGACTACGCGGGCGCACCTGCCATCCGACAAATTGATCCGGAGAACAACGCTGACGCAATTCCTACAATAACGAGTCGCTTCGCCACGATCGGTGCTCTACAGGGCTTTAGCATTGAGTATGCCAACTTTACCTTAAAAGATAATCTGACTTGGACGAACGGCAATCACATTCTCAAGTTTGGCGGTGAGGTGACGCACGAGATCAAAAATGAAAACACCGGAGGGGCAACTCAGGGGAACTTCGGCTTTAGTACGATCCAAACAGCAGGAACTACCCTTAACTCCGGGGGACAGCCGATAAGTATAACCGTAACCGGTGATTCTTTTGGAAGTCTTCTACTGGGACGGGCCAATGTCTACACGGAGGCGCGAACTGATTTTCGTGTCCATCTTCGTTTCGGCCGCCGCGAATTCTATGCGCAGGATACATGGCGCATTCGCCCAAATTTAACGCTCGACTTAGGCGTTCGGTATCAATTTTACGTGCCGCCTTACGACCGTGATAACCAGATAGGTTCATTTGATCCTAGTCTTTATGACCGGTCGAGAATAACCTGCACATCCGCCGCGTGCTCTGCTTTTACTCTAACCTCTGATCAGCTAAACGGTATCGGTATTGCCGGAAGCACCTCCAGATTTGGCCGGTCGATCATCGATCCAGACTACAATAATTTCAGTCCCCGGGTCGGATTTGCCTGGAGCCCGTCCGCGGAAAGCGGAATTTCGAAGTGGTTGTTTGGCGGGCCGAATAAATCGGTTGTTCGTGCGGGATATGGCCTGTATTTCGATCAGGTCCTCGTTGGAATTTTTGAACAAGCGGCTTTTACTGTTCCTGCTTTCAGCCCAAACTTCAGTAACACAAGTGGAGCCACAGCTGCGACTACAATTACATTTGATAATCCGAATGCTGGAGTTGCACCCGGTACTTTCGGCAACAGGGCCCTGGTAGCGATCTCGCCGGATTTTGATACTCCGGAAACTCAGGTGTGGTCGATTGGATTACAGCGGGAAGTATTTAAAAATGCGATCGTCGATCTTTCTTATGTTGGCACAAAGGGCGATAAGTTGGTCCGACGGCGTAATGTCAATTTTGTAACACCCGCGCAAACGATAGCTGCGACGATTGCTAACGTTGCGGCGGCCCGGCCTTTTGTCGGTTACTCAACCATAACGTTTCAGGAAACCGCAGCGAAATCGCGTTATCACGGGATGCTTTCCTCATTTAGATATGTATTAAAGGATGGGTTCACAATCACACTTGCCTACACTTTTAGTAAGGCGCTGACGGACTCTACGAACGATCGCGATGCGATAGATGAGCCGCAGAACCCTCTGGTGCCGAATGAGTATGCCTTAGCCCGGACCGACCGGACGCATGTCTTTAACGCCAGTTACGTTTACGAGCTGCCGTTCTTCAGAAACTCGCAAAGCTCTATAGCGCGAATTTTGCTCGGCGGGTTTCAAGTTTCAGGTATAACCCAGATTGAATCAGGAGCTCCGATTCCCCGTATTGCCGTGGCGGATACCCTTTCAGGTACGCGCGGGCTCTACCCCAATGTCAACGGGGATCCAAACGCCGGTTTGGCGGGAACGATTGATCCCGCCACCGGACTGCCGTTCGTGTTCGACCCGACTGTTTTCGCTCCTGCGGCACTCGGAACGTTTGGAAGTGCTCCGAGGTCATTTGGTCGTTTGCCGGGACGCAATCAGACGACTCTCGCTCTTTCAAAGCGGTTCTACTTTGACTCAGAGCAAAAGCGTTATCTTCAATTTCGTGCCGAGGCCTTTAATGTGTTCAATCAAACACAGTTTATTATGGCGGCTGGCGCGGCAACCACGCTGCCGACCGCTGGTCCACTGACGAACACTGCAGTAGGTCGCCCCACCGGAGCACGCCCGCCGCGTGAGTTTCAGTTTGGTGCGAAATTTTATTTCTAATGACAGGTTAGTGGTATTTAGTTGCCCGCGTTGCTTTTCGGCGACGCGGGCTTTTTTTGATGTAGGATAAGCAAAGTAATGCCAGGTGTCTTTTTGAAGAACGCAGTGATTACAGCGAAGGTTTCGGGAATAGATCGCCCTTCGATTTCGGTCGAAGACGGTCTTATTAAATTGGAGCGCTTCGAGACATTTGAATCTTCTGATCGGCCGTTTGCGAATGCCGAGGGCTTCGTTTTTCCGGGATCTATTGATATCCACATCCACGGCGCGGTCGGGGTGGATGTGAATGCGGCGGATGTGGATGGATTGTTGGAGATAGCTGGGTTTTTGGCTCGGAGTGGGGTGACGGCTTGGGTGCCGACTTTGGTGCCGGATTCGGATGAGAATTATCGGCGTGTGATCGGAGAGATCGATCGGCTGATGGATGTGCAGGTTGGGCGGCCGGTGGCTCAGGCGGTTGGGGTTCATTTCGAGGGTGTTTTTGCGAACGAGAAGATGTGCGGCGCGTTGCGGCCGGAGTACTTCAAGAGCGGGAAGTGGGCGGTTGGCGGTGGTCAGCTGCCCAAATTGAAGACCGGCGTCCACATGACAACGCTCGCACCGGAGGTGGAAAGCGGGATCGAACTTACGAGGCTGTTGGTCGATCAGGGCTGGGTGGTTTCGATAGGCCACACGCGGGCGGATGCCGCTACGCTGGACGCTGCTTTTACTAACGGAGCACTGCATATGACGCATTTTTTTAATGCGATGACCGGTCTTCATCATCGTGAGGTCGGCGTCGCCGGATGGGGATTGTCCAACACCGACGCGACCTTCGACATCATAGCGGACGGCGTGCATGTGCATCCGTCGATGCTTGAGTTTGCCTGTCGGGCAAAAACCGCGGACAAGGTTACGCTGGTCAGCGACTCGGTTGCACCGACGGGATTGGGCGACGGCGAGTTCGAGATATGGGGCGAGAAAGTTTCGGTTGATAACGGCCGAACGCGAAACGAGCGCGGAAGCATCGCGGGGGCGGTGATCACGATGCACGACGCCTTTTTGCGGATGCGATCGCTGGGGTTTTCCGACGTTGATCTGGCGAAGATGACTTCGACAAATCCTGCGCGGCTTTTGGGATTGAGCGATTCGCGAGGATCGATCGAGGCCGGAAAGCGGGCGGACCTTGTTGGTATCAGAGTCGACGGATCGATCGAGTTCGTGATGATCGGCGGCGAGATGGTCGATTTGGGCTAAGACAATATCGAAGGCAATACGTCCATAGGCCGATAATTCATTTTGTTCAGTTAATAGTGGTTAGTTGATAGTTGATAGTTTTCAGAAAAACAGCCCGATACCATCTCGGCATCGGGCTGTTTTGTCCCCCTTGACCATTAGCGAACTTGTTATTCGCTAATCTTTCGGTTTTTTCGGCCATTCGGGCCTTGCGGCGTTCGTCGCGTTTGGCTTTCATTTCCGCCAGTTTCGTTTTCTGAGCGTCGGTGAGCAGTGCGAAGACCTGCGACTTTACACGCTCGCGTTCGACGATCAGCTTGGCCGAAAGTGCGGCCTGTTCGTTCGCAAGTGCGGTTACCTGTACTTCGTCAAAAGCTCCGGTGGCCGTTAGGCCCTGCATCTTTTCACGATTCGCCTTCAGGGCTTCCATGTTTGGCTGGAGCGCCGTTCGGCTGGCCGCTTGAAGCTCTTTCACCTTTGCCTTTTGCTCTTCAGTCAGGTCCAGGCCGCGAAACATCTTACCCATTCCACGGTGATGTCCATAGGTCTCGAGCGGCCTTTCTTTGTCCTCGCAGAGTTAGACGAAAAAACGACGCTTACGGCCTACGTAGTTTTGTGAAGTAGTGTAAAGAATTGTAAAACCCGTCGATTACCCGGATTTTTCGCGTAGAATGCATTGTGATGAACCGTGTCTTGATAATCGATGATGACGAAGAGCTTTGCGAGCTGGTTTCGGAATATCTGACAGTCGAAGGGTTCGAGACGAGCTGTGTCCATGATGGCGAATCGGGACTGAAGCAGGCGGGGGCGGGCGAATTCGATCTTGCGATCCTTGATGTGATGCTGCCGAAAATGAACGGTTTCGATGTTTTGCGGAACCTGCGTGAAAGATCTGACGTGCCGGTTCTGATGCTAACGGCCCGCGGCGACGATATGGAACGTATTGTCGGGCTTGAGATCGGGGCGGACGATTATCTGCCAAAGCCTTTCAACCCTCGCGAGCTTGTGGCGCGTCTGCGTGCGATCCTGCGGCGCGTTTCACCCGAAATCGGCGATGAAACGATGCCGGAGAAATTGCACGTCGAAGACCTTGAAATTTCGTCGTCAGCCCGGTCCGCGAAGTTGGAAGGAAACGAAGTCGGCCTGACATCAGTCGAATTCGATCTGCTCTTTGCCCTTGTTCGCGAAGCCGGAAAGATCGTAAAGAAAGAAGATCTGAGTGAAAATGTGCTTGAACGCAGCCTTTCACCCTACGACCGCAGTTTGGACATGCACATCAGTAATCTGCGAAAAAAATTGGGCTTGCGCGGCGACGGCAGTGAAAGAATTAAAACCGTCAGGTCGGTCGGTTACATCTATACACTGGCATGAATTTGTTTCTCAAAATTTTCCTTTGGTTTTTGGCGGCGATTGCGTTGATGGTCGGCGTGGTCGTATTCCTAAACTGGACCGTACAGACCGAACCGGTCGTAAGCCGTTGGCGGATATCCGTTCGGAACCAGACAAACATTTATGCCGAAACTGCCGCACAAATTTACTCAACCGAGGGCGAGAAAGGTTTGGGTGAATTTCTCGATCGTATACGGAAGCCTGAAACTATCGGTGAAGTCGACCTTATCGGCGAAAACGGCCGGGCATGGCTTTCCGAAGGCGTTAGTGCCGATGGCTATAAAGAGCTGATCGCAAAAGCGTTGAACAGCAGCGAAGTCGAGATCGAGAATTATCCGGAAACCGCGTTGTCCGCACGACAACTTGCGATGCCCGGCGGCGAGCGATATGTGCTGATCGTCCGATGGGAGCGCCCGCGGATGACGCCGTTCTTTGGCGAATCGCCGCTTAGATATCTGCGATATGGCGGTCTGCTTTTGACGGCTCTTCTTCTTTGCTGGGCGTTGGCCCGTTACCTCTCTTCGCCGATCGGCAAGCTAAGGCGGGCGACCCAAAAACTGGCCGACGGCGATCTTTCCGCACGCGTCGCCGATCAGGTTGGGAACAGGCGTGACGAGCTTGCTTCGCTGGCTAAAGATTTCGACCTGATGGCTGAACGGATCGAATCTCTCGTCACTTCGCAGCAGCGGTTGTCGCGCGACGTTTCTCACGAACTCCGCTCGCCGCTTGCCAGAATGAACGTCGCCCTTGAGATTGCCAAGCAAAAAATGAACGGCGACGCCGCGCCGCAACTGGCGCGGATCGAGGCCGAATCGCAGCGTTTGAACGATATGATCTCGCGGCTATTGACGCTGTCGAAACTGGAAACCGGGTCGAAAGATTTCGATCGGCGTGAGATGAACTTCAAATCACTGGTTGAACAAGTGGCAGCCGACGCCGATTTTGAGGCTAATGCAAAAGGGAAGTCGGTCAAGGTCGTCACGGCCGCGGAGTGTAAGATCGCCGGAAGCGATAGCCTGATAAGGAGTGCGGTCGAAAACGTGCTCCGAAACGCGGTGCGTTATACGACAATGGGAACTTCGGTAGAGATTTCTTTGTCTAACGGGGGCGGTCGAACTTTACTTAAAGTAGTGGATCACGGCGGCGGAGTTCCTGAGGCCGAGTTGAAGAACCTTTTCCGACCGTTCTATCGCGTCGGCGAGGCTCGCGACCGCGGTTCGGGTGGAACCGGTTTAGGCCTGGCGATAGCTGAGCAGGCGATAATAGCTCACAACGGAACGATAACAGCCAGCAACACGTCGGACGGATTGATGGTCGAGATCACGCTGCCGTGCGTCAATTAGCGTTTCGTCTTGCGGCCGCAAATGAGCGGATAGCGAAAATAACGAATGCAAGACAGACGATCGCGGTCGCGGCCTGCGAGACCACTGCGGGTGACGCGGTAAGCTCGCTAAGGCGCGACACGAGCCTTCCGGCCGTTGCGATAAATCCCAGCAATGCTATTACGACAGCCGCGTGCATCAAGTGCTTTCGCAAAGATTCCTTAGCCTGGGAAAGCAATCCTAACAACGCAAGCAACACGCCGATAAACGCCGGAATAAGCGCAGTGATGCTGGCCCGGTCGTTCATCATTCCGTTGATGTAACCAAATACTCCGATCAGGATCAGAACTACTCCGCAGATAATTGATAGTGATGGCATTTTGTTTTCTTTAACTTGACGGTTATCGAATCCAGCGAACAATTACTCTTCTGGTTTTACTTCTTCTCTATTCATCTTACTCCGTGTCCGATTTTCAGAAAAATCTAACCACGAAAGAATAAGAATAAGAGGAAAGAAAGAAGTGGGTAGAAGTTAGGCTACTTTTGCACCGGCAACATTATTGCCGATGAGTTTCGGCCGCCGAAATATACCCGCTGGGTCGCTTTCTGAAAATCTTTTTCCGTTGCCTGCTTATAGTTTGCCATATACTTCTGCGGATTACGCGCGACGAGCGGGAACCACGTGCTTTGGATGTGGACCATTATTCGATGGCCTTTCTTGAATGTATGAGTGACGCCGGGCATCGTGAACGATAACTTTGTCGGTGTATTTGCAACCAGCGGCTCGGGTTTTTCAAAGCTGTTGCGAAACCTCGCCGGCATTGGCTCGCCGCGGAGCAGCATTTGATATCCGCCGGGCTGGAAGACAGTCCACGCCGAGTTCTGCGGCGGACGCTGTCCGTCGGGGAATGCGTAGTCGTCCGGAAAAATGTCGATCAGCTTTACGACAAAATCCGAATCCGTGCCGCTCGACGAAACGAAGAGCGAAGGTTTGATCTGGCCTGCGACCGTGATGTCTTCCGTCAGCGGTTCGCTCTGAAACACGAGCACGTCCGGCCGGGTCGAAGCAAAACGCTGGTCTTCGGTCATGTAATCGCGCGGATAATTTCGCGTGATCTTCTGCGTGTACGGCACTGGCTTCATCGGGTCCGAAACGTATTCGGCGTGGCCGTTTCCGGCTGGCAGATCGAATGACAATCCGCCGTTTGCGGTAAGGTAAAGAGCCGTATCCTTGCTTGTGGTCGGTTCGTACGATTCGAACGAACGCCACTCGTGCGAGCCCGTATCGTAGACATTGACCTCTTTTAGGGCAGAGATGTCGCCGGTACCTTTCAGGTGAAAATTAAAGAATGGTATCTCGAGGTTGCGTCGATAATGATCGCCGGTCTTCTGCGTGAAATATGCTGTGCCGAGCCAGTCGCCGTCCGCCCGCGACCAGCCGCCGTGGTCCCATGGACCGACAACTAAAATATTGTAAATGCCCGGATTGTTGCGTTCGACGTGCTCGTAAACTTTGAGCGCGCCGTATAAATTCTCGTTGTCGTACCAGCCGCCGACGGTCATCACGGCGCATTTTACGTTCTTCAATTTGTAAAGAATGTTCCGCTCTTTCCACCACGAATCGTAGTTTGGATGGGCCATCATCTCGTCCCAGAACGCTATGCGAAAGCCGAGGTTTTTCTCGTATTCGTCAGCCACTTCCTTCAACCCGCCAAGATTAAGGAAGTAGTTGTAACCATCGACCGGCTGCATCCCTTTCCAACGGGTCAGATACGAATTGTCCGAGACCGGGCCGGGACGCGGCTGGCCGAAGTTGCTGAAGAACGCAAAATTTTGGGCGAGAAAGAGAGCACCGTTGTGATGCATGTCGTCGCCGTTGAACCACGCCGAAACCGGAGCCTGCGGCGAGCACGCTTTCAATGCGGGATGCGAATCGACCATTCCGGCCGAAACGTAGAAGCCCGGATAGGAAATGCCAAAGGTTCCGACGCGTCCATTGTTGTTCTGGACGTACTTTAGGAGCCATTCGATCGTGTCATAGGTGTCGGTCGATTCGTCGACCTGCTGCGATGTCGTATTCGCAATATCCGGCCGGGCATTTACGAACTCACCTTCGCTCATCCACCGGCCGCGAACGTCCTGATAAACAAAAATATAACCTTCGCGGGCGAAAAGTGGATTGGGCCCAAGCGTAGCCCGGTACTGGTCCCGTCCGTCCTTGTCCTTGCCGTAAGGCGCGACCGAGTAAGGCGTGCGGTTGAGCAGGATAGGAAATTTATCCGTTCGATTTTTAGGCGTGTAGATCGCGGTAAAAAGCTTCACGCCGTCACGCATCGGCACCATCACTTCGCGCTTATCGTAATTGTCGCGGATGTACTGTGCCAACTCGCGTTGCTCAGGTGTCTGCTGAGGCTGAGCAAACACGGCGAACGAAATGAAAACGGCAAAAACTGCACAAATCAAGCGAAAGGGCATAGTCACTCCGGCATCATCTATGGTCTAGGGACAGGTACATTGTCGCCCAGATTGATCGAAAATCGAAATCACGCTAAAAGGACGACTGCGGGATTCGATCTTAATTGTAACGTTGGGGCTCAGTCTTCTTTCTCTTATTCCGTAGACCCGTGCTTTTTACCTGAAGAAAAAGACCTGACCGCGGAAGAAGAGGAATAAGAAGAAAAGACAGAGATGTAGATTCAGCTTCGCATCGTGGCGATCATCGCGGCGATGGTTTGTTTGAGGTGGACGGTTACGGTTTCGTATTGGTCATCCTGCGAAGAAGTGGCGACGGCCGTGGCGGTGCCTGCGATCTTGCCGGAAGAAGAGTTGATCAACCCACCTGGAGAAGCGGAGGACTTTGACACGATATTCTTTGCGTAAAAGGGTTCGCCAAAATGCACCTTTACCTTGCCGGGACGGATTCGCATCGATTTTCGGGCCCAGACTTTGTGGAGGCCGTCGATGGCGACCGGAACGATGGGCATATCTAGTTCGGTTGCCAGGATTGCGGCGCCTTTTTTGAATTCGTGGAGTTCGCCGTCGTAGGCTCGTTCGCCTTCGGGGTAGATGTTGAGGATTTTGCCGTGTTTTAGACCGATTGCACCGGCTTTCATGGCTTTCATCAACTGCGTGTCCGGATCGACCGGGACGATCTGTAGCATTCGCGCGACCCAGTTCATAAAGCGGTTGCCAAAAAATTCGCTGGCCCCGACGTGAAACGTGTTGCTGAAGAATTCGAACGGATAGGTCGAGCACACGACGAACGGGTCGAGAAAGCTTTGATGATTCGGGCAGATGATGAACGGGCGCTTCATCTTTCGAAACTCGTCTAGGCCTTCGACCTCAAGCCGAAGAAAAACACGGAAGATCAGATTGAAGCCCTTGTAAACGACGAATGCGAATCGTGAAAAGAACGGCTGACTTTCAAGTATCGGGCGGATCTCCGGCAGATCTTCGTCGACCTCTTTTACGATCCGCGACCAGTT
>CADEEU010000072.1 GCA_902826385.1 uncultured Acidobacteriota bacterium
AGTACGGTCAGCAGCATCGCCGCCAGGTACAGCACGCCCGCTGTCACCGCCAGTCCAGCAAGGAAAAAAGCCCCGACTACGACGGAACCGGCTTGCCACACGGCCAGTGCGAGTAAGCCCGCAAGCGAAAAAGCGCCGATCAGCCATTTCGTTAAGTCTAGTTTGCGAAGGCTGACGTTGTTCTCATCGCGGAGCAGAAGTTTAGGTTTTATGTTGCGAACTTGAAGCAGCGGCAACGCCGAGAAGAGGATCGAGATCGCTACGCCGAGCAGCACGCCCTGGGCCGCCGTCCAAAGGTTTACTCCATACGTCATCTTCTCCGGCAAGGCGTCGAGAAATCGCAACCGGACGATCCAAAGACCGAGTTGTGCCAGCACGACCCCGAAAACGCTGCCGACAAATCCGAGCGTCAAAATCTGCAAAAGGTAAACCGAAATTATCCTCGTTCCGCCCGCCCCGAGGCACTTTAAAACCGCGACCGATTTTCGTTTTTGTTCGACAAACGCCCGGGCTACGTTCCATACGCCGACACCGCCGAGAACCAGTATCAGCAAACCGGTAAGCGAAAGATAATTTTCCGTTCGCGTAAATTGTTCGCCGATATTTTCCTGCGTTTCGCGATATGACTGGACGCCAACGGTCGTGCCTTTTAATGCCTCGCGAAGCTGCTTTACGAGTTGGGTCGGGTTGTCCGACGTGCGATACAAAATGCGGCGGCGGACGCGGCTGGCGTTTCGCGTTATTCCGGCGGTGTCGAATGCCGTCTTGGCGACAAAGACCCTGGCACCGATGCGAAAACCGCTGGAGCCGCCGGGCTCTTCGTCAAAAATGCCGCGTATCTGAAATTCGGCCTCGCCTATCTTTATCTTGTCGCCGATCTTTACGTTCAAATCTTCGAGCAGGATCTTTGCTACGACCGCACCGTTGTTTTCAAGCAATGCAAAATCGAACGGCGAGCCGTCATCCATCACGAATGAGCCGACCAGCGGAAATGGCGGTTCGATGCCTTTGAGCTCGACCAGCCGCGTGTTCGGGTTTGACGTATCGACGGGACTGGCCATCGAAGAAGTAGTTATCGCTTCGTTGCGGTCCTCGATGATGTCGGTCGCCGCCAGAATCTCTTCGATCTTCGATATCTCCGAGGGAGTAAAGTCAGCCGTCGAACCCAGCTCGAGGCCCGCCGTCATCAAGGCGCGCGCATCCGTCCGCACCGCCCGCGTCAGGTGCTGAATAAGCGAACGCAACGCCACCACCGCACCAACGCCCAGCGCTATACAAAGAAAGAAAAACAAAAGCCGCCGCCAGGATGAACGGATCTCTCGTCGGGTTAGGTTGATAATAAAGTTCATGTTGACGGCTCGTCCCAAGCCGATCTTGTTATTCAATAAGACCGTTTGCGGCGTCGCTCACGACGCGTCCATCCTTCAAAACGATCTGCCGTTCCGCCTGGGCCGCGAGTTGTCCGTCGTGGGTTACGAGCACGAGCGTTACGTTTCGGGCTGAATGAAGTCCGGTCATCAGATCGAAAATGTGTTTGCCGTTTCGCGAATCGAGGTTTCCGGTCGGTTCGTCCGCGAGCAGTATTTTGGGCTGGTTGGCAAAGGCACGAGCGATGGCGACGCGTTGCTGTTCGCCGCCGGAAAGCTCGGTTGGGTAATGGTGGCCGCGGTTTGCGAGATCGACGTCGGCGAGCAGCATCTCGGCGCGGTCGCGGGCGTCGCGGATGCGGCGAATCTCCATCGGGATCAGTATATTTTCGAACGCCGTCAGACTTGGGATCAGATGGAAAGACTGAAACACAAAACCGATCTTTTCGCTCCGGAGCTCGGCCAGCGCGTCTTCGGGCATTGCGGTCACTTCGTCACCGTCGATGGTGATCGTGCCGCTGGACGGCGAATCGAGACCGGCGATCAGCCCAAGCAGAGTCGATTTGCCGCTGCCGGAAGCACCGGTAAGGGCGACGAACTGTCCGTCGGGGATTTCGATCGATACATTATCCAAAATTGTGAGGTCTTCGGTGCCGGACCTAACCGTCTTGGTGAGATTCTGCATTAGGATCATATAAGATTAAGATAAAGGAATAACGGTGGATGTCTAAATGCGGCCGATTTTTCTCTCTTATCTCTGCGTCATCCTCCGTGTCCTCTGCGTTGAATGTTTGTTGAGATTTTTCAACGCAGAGGACGCAGAGGAAGACGCGGAGGTCGCGGAGAAATCGTTTGATGTCTTAGAATTTAACTTTATCCCGGGAACTTAGGCCTTATTCAAAATTGCCAACAGCTTTGATAAAAATTGCATCCTAAATTCACCTTTGAGCGTAGGATGCCTTTATATGTCTCAATTTATTCGATTTTCAGTATTGATAAGTTTCATTTTTCTGGTTGCGCTGATCAGTGGCTGTGGGGCGTCAAAGTACCAGCGTTCGCCTGAAGGCTCGAAAGCGAAACCGCTCGTGACGCCGCAGACCGGCTCGCAGAGGCCGAAGATAATTGCGTTCGGCGACAGTTTGACTGCCGGTTTCGGGCTGGCCGAGAAAGAATCTTATCCGTATCTGCTGCAGGAAAAGCTTAGGGCGGACGGTTTCGATTACGAGGTAGTAAACGCCGGTGTTTCGGGCGATACAAGCTTAGGCGGTTTGGAACGGGCCGATTGGGTCCTTGAACAGGAGAACGCACAGATTCTGATACTTGAACTCGGTGCGAACGATCTGCTGCGTGGAATGCCGCCTTCGAAAATGAAGGAAAATTTGGATAAGATAATCAGGAAGGCAAAGGCGAAGAACATTGAGGTGCTTCTGTGCGGCATGCTGGCGCCGCCCACGGCCGGGTCCGATTATCAGCGGGAATTTATGATGGCTTTCCCCGATCTTGCGGATGAACACGACGTTGAATTTCTCCCGTTTCTGCTTGACGGTGTCGCTGCCAAAAAGGAGATGAACCAACCGGACGGAATTCATCCGAACGCCGAGGGCGAGAAGATAATGACCGAAAATGTTTACAAGGCCTTGAAGCCGATGCTGAAAAATAAATTGCAGTAACCAATCTCAGAGTTAGTAACGAATAAGGGAGGGTGAGATGAGATCGAGCTTACTTTTGGCGGCCATATTTTTTGCGGCTGCCGCTAATGGGTTTACCCAACAACCGCAGCCTACGGCGACGCCGGACAAAGACAAACCGGCGACGACGCAGACAGACAAAGACGACGCGTCGACAGATTCGCGATCAAGTCAAACAAACCAGAATTGGTACGTTCGGCCGACTGCCGAGAAAAGATTCAAAGGCTATGCAAACCGCGTAGTCGGACCGCTCGCTCTGGTTCGCTACACCGCAACAGCGGGTTTAACGACGTGGCGAAACACGCCGAAAGAATGGGGTGACAAATGGGAAGGTTTTGGCCGCCGGTTTGCATCGAACCTGGGTAAAAGCGCCATAGCGAACACAGCCATCTATGGCCTGGACGAGGCCCTTAAAGTAGACAGCAATTTTTATCGAAGCAGAAACCGCAGCGTAAGTGCGCGTTTGAGGAACGCGATGTTTTCGACCTTTACGGCACGCAAGCCAAATGGCAAAAGAACGATTGGTATCCCGCGAATAACCGGTGCCGTAGTATCGAACGTAATTGCTTCATCAACATGGTATCCCGATCGCTACGACTACGTGCACGGGCTCAAGGGCAGTGCCATCTCGCTCGGGGTTAACGTCGGTTTCAACCTTGTACGCGAGTTCGTGTGGAAGAAATAGCCGATGCTTAGATCGTGATATTATTGACCGCGCCGCCTTTGGCGGTGCTTGTCGTCCCTATATGAACGTCACTCATCTTGAATGCGCACTGTGCGGCCTTCGTCATGAAGCCCGAACGCTGCAGAATCTTTGTGTCGAATGCGGCAAACCGCTGCTCGTCCGTTACGATCTTTCGGAAGCAGCGAAACATCTTACTCAAGAGTCTCTTAAAACTCGCGTTCCATCTTTATGGCGCTATGCCGAAGTCTTGCCGGTCGAACGGCCCGAGAATGTCGTATCCTTCGGCGAAGGATGGACACCGCTGATAAAGGCTGAGCGGCTTGCGAGCACTTTGCCGCTTAGGCTCGACCTTCACATAAAAGACGAAGGCCAAAACCCGACGCAGAGCTTTAAGGCCCGCGGGATGACGGCGGCTATCTCGATGGCAAAGGAGCTTGGGGTACAGAAACTGGCCGTTCCTTCGGCGGGCAACGCGGCCGGGGCGATGGCGGCCTATGCGGCGCGTGCCGGCATGGAAGCCCACATATTTATGCCGTCGGACACGCCCGAGGCGAACGTGGTGGAATGCCGGCAAACAGGTGCCTACGTCACGCTGATCGACGGGCTCATTACCGATTGCGGAAAGATTGTCGCCGAGCGAAAGGACGCCGAAGGGTGGTTCGATGTTTCGACTTTGAAGGAGCCTTATCGCGTCGAAGGCAAGAAGACGATGGGTTACGAACTGGCCGAGCAGCTCAATTTCCGCTTGCCCGACGTTATTCTCTATCCGACCGGCGGCGGCACCGGTTTGATCGGTATGTGGAAGTCGTTCGATGAAATGGAATCGATGGGCTGGATAGATTCGCGCCGGCCGCGAATGGTTTCGGTCCAATCCGAGACCTGCGCGCCGATCGTGCGTGCGTTCGAATCCGGCGAACGCTTTGCCGATGAATTTGAAAATGCCGCAACTGTTGCTTCGGGTTTACGCGTGCCAAAAGCCATCGGCGATTTTCTCATCCTCGACGCCGTGCGGGCGTCCGGCGGAACCGCTCTGGCCGTCTCGGACGAAGAACTTGTCGCCGCCGTCGGCGAGATCGGTGCGGCGGAGGGAATATTTACCGCGCCCGAAGGAGCGGCGTGCTTGCCCGCGTTGAGAAGGTTGCTTGATAACGGATCAGTGTCTGAGGGCGAGACCGTTGTTATGTTCAACACCGGAGCAGGCGTTAAATATCTTGAAGCATTTTCTAAGGCGTGAACTAACGCTAGCTAACCGCATTCAGCAGCCGGTCGAGGCCGGACCTTAAGTCCCCGGAAACATGAACCCGCAATGCCCGTCTTTCGCGGTCGAGCAGCACCTGAAAATCACCTCGTGCTTGGGCGGCTTTAACGACGCCGAAGGTGTATTTTTGATCGGGTACGGGCAGATCGACGGGATCGTCGGACGTAATCTGCAGAAATACGCCGTTGTTGGCTCCGCCTTTGTAGGCCTGGCCGGTCGAATGAAGAAAGCGCGGCCCGAAGCCGAGACAGGTGGCGACGTTGTAGTGCTGCAGTACCTGCGTGCGAATTTGCTGCAGCAACTCCTCATGCTCTTCATCCATTTCGATGTAAGCGAGCAGGGCAAAGTAATCGCTTTCGCCGAGGTTCCAGAGGTGAGCTTCAATAAAACCGGCGGCGGATTTTTCGTCCACGGAATTGCTTAGTTCCGCGGCGTAATCCGGGTTTGCAAAAAGCGAAATTCCATCCTCACCGAAAAACGGCTCTTCGGCCGGCAAAGCTCCTGACAACTCGTAGGCTTCGGTGATCTTGCGGGCTTCGATCTTTGCCGATTCGACATCCGGCTGGTTGAACGGATTGATGTTCATGATCGCACCGGCGACAGCGGTCGCGAATTCCCAGCGGAAAAATTCCTGGCCCAAACAGTATTTATCCGTCAGCTCGATCGTCACCATCGGGTGACCGGCTTCCACGATGTCGGCGAGGTCAGCCTGAATGTCTTCGTCCACCTCGGAACCTTTGACGGTAAAATTAACAAACACGCGGTCTTCGCCGTAAGTGTCGGCGGTCTGGAGCATTTCGCGGTCGACAGGGATGATCGCAACGCCGTTCTTGCCGGTCGATTCGGCGACCAGTTGTTCGAGCCAGGCCCCGAGGTCGAAGAATTCGGGCGGAGTGAAGATAGTAAGTTTGTCGCGGCCCTCGCGGTGGCAAACGCCTAGGATCGTGCCTAATATCGTGCCGGGGTTTTCGTTCGGGTTCGTGGCCTGGCAGTGCCTTGCCATCGAGGCGGCGTTGTTCAAAAGTTTTTCGACATCCAGGCCCATCGCCGTTGCGGCCGTCAGGCCGAAGGCGGACAGGGCGGAAAAACGCCCGCCGATCTCAGGCTTGCCGAAAAGAATTTTCCTGAAACCATCGTCTTCGGCAATCTTTTGCATTTTCGATCCGGGGTCGGTGATGGCGATGAACTGTTTACCTGCATTTTCTTTGCCGACGACTTTTGAAACACGGTCGAAGAAATATTGCTTGAAACAGTTCGGCTCCAGCGTCGAGCCGCTTTTACTGGCGACGATGAAGAGGGTTTTTGCGAGATCGAGCTTGCTTTCGACCGTCAACACTTGTGCCGGAACCGTCGAATCCAGCACGTGAAAATTCGTTTTGCCGAACGTCATCGCCAGCACTTCGGGACAGAGCGATGAACCGCCCATGCCCATCAGCAGCACATCGGCGAACCCGGCCGATTCGATATCTTTGGCGAGATCGCGATAGGTTTCGAGATTTTGCAGCTCATCGTTGACGACGGTCAGCCAGCCGAGCCATTTCGCCTCGTCATCGCCGGTCCAGACGGATGCGTCTTTTTCCCAGATGCGTGAAATGCGTTTGTCTTCGATCGTTTTCTGGATTTCGGCTCGGTACGACTGTTTGAGCTTTTCGGGCAGCGTGAACGTCATCAGGTTCGCCATGCCGCTAATCTACCACAGGTGTCCGAAGTGCAAAAGTGCGGTTAAGCAATGATTTTACAGATAGTTTTGATAGAATCTCGGCTATGAAAACAGTCCTCCTGATTGCATTGATATTGACTGGCTGCGTCCACGGGGCCAGGGCCCAGACGTGCGCGGAAAGCGCGAAGGAAATTAAGCCTGTCCTGTCGGACGCGACGCGCGCCGAATATAGTAAGAAGCTTGACGAAGCAAAAGCGGTTTACGATTCAAAACCGGACGCCGATGCAATTATTTGGCTGGGACGCCGGACCGCATATTTGGGCGACTACAAATCCGCGATAAAAATCTTTACCGACGGCGTCGTAAAATTTCCGAAGGATGCGCGAATGTATCGGCACCGGGGGCATCGATATATCACGCTCCGTTGTTTTGACGACGCCGTTTCGGATTTTGAAAAGGCCGCGAAGCTTGTAAAAGGCAAACCGGACGAGATCGAGCCGGACGGACTTCCCAACGCAAAGAACATTCCGACCGGAACGCTGCAATCTAATATCTGGTATCACTTGGGTCTTGCGCACTATTTGAAGGGCAATTTTAAGAAAGCTCTGGCTGCTTATAGGGAATGCCAGAAAGTCTCGAACAACAACGACATGCGCGTGGCGACCGCTTATTGGCACTACATGACATTGCGGCGAATGGAGAAAAATAAAGAAGCGCAAACGGTGCTCGAACCCTTTGCGGGCGAAGTTGAGCTGATCGAGAACACCGAGTATTTGAATCTTATAAAACTCAATCGCGGTGAAATAAAAGCTGAAGGCCTGCTGTCGACGATCCGCGGCGAAGCTGACACATTGGGCTCGGCGTCGCTCGGTTACGGTATCGGCAACTATTTTCTGTACAACGGCGAAAAAGAAAAAGCGGTGACGATTTTCAGAAAGATCGTCGAGGGCAACCAATGGGCCAGCTTTGGATATATCGCCGCCGAGGCGGAGTTGAAGAAATGACGGATCAATTAACAATCGCACTCGCGCAAATTACGCCCGTTTGGTTCGACCGGGCCGCGACGCTTGAGAAGGTTTGCGGAAGTGCTGCCGAAGCGGCCAAAAGCGGAGCAGAACTCGTCGCGTTTGGCGAGGCTTGTGTCCCCGGTTATCCGTTTTGGCTGGAGTATTCGAAGGTGACGGATTTCAACTCGCCGTTTCACAAACAGTTTCATGCCGAGTACTTAAATCAGGCCGTTTGTATTGAAGACGGACATTTGAACGGCGTGTGCGAAACGGCCCGGCGACACGCAATTTCGGTCTATCTCGGCATGATCGAACGGCCGTTGGATCGCGGCGGGAAGAGCGTTTACGCCTCGCTGGTTTATATCGACAAAGACGGCGTCATCCGGTCCGTTCACCGAAAGCTGATGCCGACCTACGATGAACGTTTGACGTGGTCGACGGGTGACGGACACGGGTTGCGGACACACCGGCTGGGTGCCTTTACGGTTGGCGGCTTGAACTGTTGGGAAAACTGGATGCCGCTGGCCCGCACATCACTCTACGCGCAAGGCGAAGATTTGCACGTGGCCGTTTGGCCCGGCAGCGAGAGAAATACTAAGGACATCACAAGGTTTATAGCGCTCGAATCTCGGTCGTATGTCGCGTCGGTTTCTTGCTTGATGCATAAATCGGACTTGCACACCCACCTGCCGGGCATGGAGGCCGTGATCGAAAATGCTCCGGAATTTCTGGCGAACGGTGGTTCGTGTATTGCCGGGCCGGATGGAAATTGGTTGGTTGAGCCATTTTGCGGCGAAGAAAAGTTGCTGATTGCTAACGTCGATCATCAAAAGGTCAGAGAGGAACGACAGAATTTCGACGCAGTCGGACATTATTCCCGGCCGGACGTTTTCGGCCTAACGGTCGATCGGCGGCGTCAAACGACGGCGGACTTTCGTGACGATTAGGCTGTAAAAATCCGTTTGATCTATTTTGTCGAATACAATGTCGGGAATATTTTCGCTCGCTGTGGTGATTTTTGTTAGAGGTATTTTTTTTATGAGCACTCATTTTTTTTGTTTTCTGACGATGGTTGTCCTGGGTAGTTTGATTTCATGCGGTTCGGTAAGTTCGTCGGATGTTTCCGCCGGGACGGAACCGGACCGTGTCGTGGCGGTCAACGAACCACCTTCGAATCCGGCCGATCTGAAAACGGCTGTTTTCGCCGGCGGATGCTTCTGGGGCGTCGAAGCGGTTTTTGAACACACAAAAGGTGTGGCCGATGCAAAATCGGGCTACTCCGGCGGAACGGCGAAGTCCGCAAATTACGATGAAGTCAGTGAAGGTAAAACCGATCATGCTGAAGCGGTCGAGGTCAAATTCGACCCGGCAAAGGTTTCGTACGAACAGCTTTTGGAAATATTTTTCAAGGTGATTCACAACCCAACCGAGCTAAACCGGCAAGGCCCGGATGTCGGTCCGCAGTATCGATCTGCGATCTTTTACGTTGACGAAACTCAGAAAAAGGCCGCGACCGATTACATTGAAAAACTTACGGCGGAGAAAGTTTACAAAGAAAAGATCGTGACGCAGATTGTGCCTTTGGAGAAATTCTACGACGCCGAGGACTATCATCAAGACTATTTGCCGCGAAATCTGAAAAGCCCATACATCGTCTATCACGACCTGCCGAAGCTTGAGAATCTTAAAAAACAGTACTCATCCTTGTATGTGAAAAGATTCTAAACTCCGATGGTTCTGTTCTCGATTTGCTTTGCGGAACGGTTGAGAGAAATAGTGACTTATCAAGCTAACCAATCCAGCAACAGTCGTTCCTGCTCGTGAAAAGCCTGGACGGGTTTTTCGCCTCGCGACATTGGAAGTTTGAAGAAGACAGAGAGATGTTCCTGGATGCCGGTTTCACCGCGTTCCCGTGCCAGATCGAGGCAGCGGGCGATCTCGATGGCGAGCGGTGCGGCGAGGATCGAATCGCGGCAGAGGAAATTGACCTTTATCTGCATCGGCTGGCCCAGGAAGCCGGTCAGGTCGATATTGTCCCACGCTTCTTTGTTGTCTTTGCGCGGCCGGTAATAGCGAATGTCCACGAGGTGATCTTCGACGCGATAGCCGAGAATGTCGTCGAGCAGTGAACTCTTGGTTTTAATTTTTGACGCGAGCGAATCTTCGTCACTCAAAACAAGACCGTCGCGGTTTCCTAAAATATTCGTCGAGAACCAGCCCTCGACCTTCAGTGCCCGGCTGCGAAACGCCGGGGCCAGCACGGATTTGATAAACGTCTGTCCGGTTTTGCCGTCCTTGCCCGCGATCGGGACTTTTTTCTTTTCCGCCAATTCGATCAACGCGGGTATGTCGGCCGCAACAGACGGAGTGAAATTGCCGTACGGCACGCCTGTGGAAATTGCCGCATACGCATAAAGCATCGCGGGTGAAATGTCCACCGAATTTTCGTCAAGCGCTTTCTCGAAATCGGCGAGGCTGTTGAAAACCTCATTGCCTTCGACCGCAAGTTTTTCGGTCGAGGCTAGATTGATGACGACGACATTTTCACAGGTTTGTTTGAACTCGTTGAGATTATCAACGATGCGTTCGATCGCCGCCCGATGACCGTCCGCCGCAATACGATTTGCCCCCTCGATGTTCGTTACGAAAGCCGGGTTGCCGACGCCCGGCCACGGTTTGGTCTGTCTTAGCTCATTTTCAACCGCGACGAATTGCTTGTGCGTGAGCACGTCGTGTTCCTCGGCGGCGCTGGCCAGATGATTTCCGTACAAGTCCCAACCGGCGATTGCGATGTTTTCGTAGCCGACCAGACCGCCGTTTTTAGTATCGGCCAGCGGCAGGCCCTGCGTGTCGATCAGGCCTTTTTTGATCAACTCCAGCCCGGCAAACATCGTCGTCCCAACCGCACCGCCGAGACCGACCACCGCAATTCCCAGTTTTTGCTTCGCCATAAGAAAGGGCTAAGGTTACAATTTCGAACCGTCATCGATCAAACCCCGAAAGAAGATTTGCAGAGCAGCTATCAGCTTTTAGCTATCAGCTTTCAGCTTGTCTTTAAACCGCTTTTGACGATTGCGTTATGCATTTTGCCGAGCTCTCGTTTGAGCAGTTTGCCCGTCGGGCCTTTTGGAATTTCATCGATAAAGTGCACGGACTTCGGGCATTTGTAGTCGGCAAGGCTTTGGCGGCAGAACTCGATTATCTCTTCGCCGGTCGTCGTCGCGCCGTCTTTCAGGACAATGAACGCGGCCACTTCTTCGCCGTACAACTTGTCCGGCACGCCGATCACCGCGGCAGCCGCGACCGCCGGATGCGTGTAGAGCAAATCGTCGATCTCACGCGGATAAATATTTTCGCCGCCGCGGATGATCATGTCGGATTTGCGGTCGGCAATGTAAAAGAACCCGTCGGCATCACGATAACCGATGTCGCCGGTGTGGAACCAGCCGTTTGCGAAAGCCTTTTCGGTCGCTTCCGGATTCTTGAAATACCCCTTAAAAATGTTCGGCCCGCGGAGAACGATCTCGCCCAATTCGCCGTCCGGCACCTCGCTGTCGTTTTCGTCGAACACTTTCATCTCGTTGCCGATCGGCTGCCCGCATGAGCCGGGCCGGCGATTTTCGTTCGGCGGGTTGAAGGTCGAGCGGCAGGTCGATTCGCTCAATCCATAACCCTCTATAACGAGACAGTCGAAGGTTTGCTCGAACTGATTCAACACTTCGGCAGGGACCGGAGCCGAGCCGCACATTGCAAATCGAAGCGAGTCAGAACCGCCTGCGTACGTTCGCGGTGCGGCGCCTGAAATAGAATCAAGGTTAGAATTATCCGGCTTTCGACCACCCGCTAATGCAGGTGGTCCTGATTTCAGCAGCATCGACAACATCGTCGCGACCGAGCCGAAAGATGTGATTTTGTATTTTGCGACGATGTTCCAAAAACGTGAGGCAGAGAATTTTGGCGAAACAACGGTCGAGCCGCCGCAGTACAGAGCTGTCATTGTCGTTACCGCAACGGCGTTCATATGGAATAGCGGCATGATCGTCAGCAGCCGATCCGACGCGCCAAACCCGAGCCATTCGGTTATCTGCCGCGCGTTTGCGATCAGATTCCCGTGGGTCAGCAGGCAGCCTTTTGGTTTGCCGGTTGTGCCGGAAGTGTAAATTATGATCGCTTCATCATCGGGGCTGATGTCAACATCGTCGAGTCGGTCAGAGCTGTCAGCGGGCGGCCAGTTTGTGATGACAGGAATCCGGTCAGCCAACGCACCCAACTGACCATCCGCTAACGCAGATGGTTCCGACAAGATCAGCTTCGACTCAGAATTGCTAACGGCCCATTCGATCTCGGCAGGTTTCAGAAGCGAATTTATCGGCCCGGCAAGAGCACCGATCTTCCAGCACGCGAAGTATGCGATTACGTA
>CADEEU010000073.1 GCA_902826385.1 uncultured Acidobacteriota bacterium
CAAGGTCCGCAAGCCTCGGAATTGTGGTCCGGGAGACCAGCGGCAGAAATACATTAAACGTTGTACCAGGCCCGAATTTACTCTCGAACCCGATTAGCCCGCCATGGTGTTCGTCGATGCCGAACGCAATCGAAAGGCCCATTCCCGAGCCTTCGCCTACCGGCTTGGTGGTAAAAAACGGATCGAAAATTCGATTAAGATCGTTTCTGCCAATCCCAACCCCGGTGTCGGTAATGGAAACGACCACGGTACCGGCCTCATTCGTCGTCTTTATTCCGACCTCACCCGAACGAGCACCGATGGACTGTGCGGCATTCACGAGCAGGTTCATCCAAACCTGATTTAACTGTGCGGGAAACGAATCGATCTGTGGAATCTCGCCATATTCGCGTTTAAGCGCGATCTTGCCGCCGCTGAAATATCGCGACAGCAGACGAATGGTTGAATCGAGACCTTCGTGCAGGTCGGTTTTCTTGAACTCCGCCTCGTCCAGCCGTGAAAAGGTCCGCAAATTCTGCACGATATCGCGGACGCGCTCCACGCCCACCTGACAATCGGCAATCGCCTCATTTAGATCGGCAACCATTTGGCCGAAACCAATGCGTTTTTTGAGCTCAACGGCGGCCGTCCCGGCTGATTCGGAGTCGGCCCATTCGTAAGCATCAACCAGCTTGAGCAAGCTGCGAATGCTGTCGCCAAGAAAATCCAGGTTTCCGGAAACAAACGCCACAGGATTGTTGATCTCGTGCGCTATTCCGGCCGCAAGCTGCCCGATCGAAGCCATTTTTTCGTTCTGTACGATTTGGGCTTGAAGTCTTTCCAGTTGGGCTTTGCCGCGAACGAGTTCCTCGTTTCTCGCCTCAAGGGCCGCTTTGTACTTGTTCGCGTTGACGATCAGGTTTCGACGTTCGAGGGCACGGCTAACCGTCGACAGAAGAACGTCGTCATCGCAGGGTTTGATCAGATAGTCAAAAGCACCGAGCCGCACGGCCTCCAATGCCCGCTGCGGGCGATCGACGCCCGAGAGGACTATTACGGCGGTTTGCGGATAGCTTTCGACGATCTTACAAAGTAATTCGACACCGGAAAGCCCAGGCATGATGACGTCGGTAATGACAAGCTCTATTTGCCGCTTTTTCAGATGCTCGAAGGCCTCCGAAAAGTTTTGAGCTTCGTAGCAGTCGTAGTTTGAGATCAAAAGCTTGGAAACGGCCTTCCGAACGGTCGTCGAATCGTCGACTATTAAAACACGTTCCCGCTGGGGGCCGGCATTAAAACTAAGTTCCTGCGTATTTCTGGGATTGCTGGACAACTCTGAGTTCATAAAGTGAGATTGAACCGGAGGGTCGTCAGGGGGCACTTCGACCGCGATTGCGAATCGCTATCCGCAAAACGTGTGCCAGATTGCTGATTTTTGAAGGCTGGTCCGCAACTGCCGTTCCTGCTTCATTTTGGTATTTGATCGATACAACCTGCGAGCAAATTCTGCTGACAAATTCCGTCAAACCGACAAGTCAACGCGCCAAAAATCGGCACCAAAACCTGGTCTGACATTTGTGTCGCCACGTATTTTTGCGGCATTTCCCTTTCTGGGATAAACTGCGAACGTCACTCAATTTTCCTGCGTTCGTTATGCTATTTCTTGTTCAGTCAGCCGCCGTTTACGGCATCGATGCCATAATCGTCGACATCGAGGTCAATCTGCAGCCTGTTCCAAAGGAAGGCGACGTCATCCCACCATTTACGATCGTTGGGCTGCCCGATGCGGCGATCAGAGAATCCAGAGAGCGCATCAAGGCCGCCATAAAGAACAGCGGTTTCTTTTTTCCGTTTCACAAGACGACGGTAAATCTGGCCCCGGCAGACGTTAGAAAAGAAGGCGCCAGCTTTGATCTGCCGATAGCATTGGGAATACTCGGAGCAAGCGGCGACCTCGGCGACGGCCAGGACGCTGGAAGCACGATGAGCATCGGCGAGCTGTCGCTGGACGGACGTGTGCGGGCGGTCCGCGGCGCACTGTCGATAGCGTTAGCCGCAAGGGCAAAAGGGATCACGAACCTGATAGTTCCCGAAGAAAACGCACCCGAAGCGGCGGTCGTCCAGGAACTCAACGTTTATCCGGTCCACGACCTGAAACAGGCCGCCCGCCTTGCCAAGGACCTGAGCGGCGGACAGTTGACCTTTGTTCCGCCGATGAAGCTCGACCTTGCGGAATTCAAATCGAACGATTCAAATTACAACGTCGATTTTTCGGAAGTGCGCGGACAGCAATCGGCCAAACGGGCGCTGGAAGTCGCAAGTGCGGGCGGACATAACATTCTTTTTATCGGCCCGCCGGGGTCGGGCAAGACGATGCTGGCTAAACGCCTGCCGACGATCCTGCCGCCGCTCGAGTTTGAGGAAGCGCTTGAGATAACAAAGATTCACTCGGTCGCCGGGCTGACCGGACGGTCGGGGCTGATCCGCGAGCGGCCATTCAAATCGCCGCATCACACGGTCTCGCACGCCGGATTGATAGGCGGTGGCTCGATTCCGCGACCGGGCGAGGTTTCGCTCGCACATCTTGGCGTGCTGTTCCTGGATGAACTTCCCGAGTTCGACCGCAGCGTTCTGGAGGTGCTGCGTCAGCCGATGGAAGATAAACAGGTCACCATTTCACGTGCGGCCAGCTCTTTAACATTTCCATCGAATTTCACGCTGGTCGCCTCTATGAATCCGTGCCCGTGCGGATACTTCGGCTCGACCAGAGATTGCAAATGCTCGCCGATACAGATACAGCGTTATGTCGGAAAGATATCGGGACCGCTGATGGACCGGATCGACATCCACATCGATGTTCCGGCGGTAAAGTTCAAGGAGCTTCGCGGAAAAAACGTGGAGCCGGCGGAAAGCTCCAGCGAGGTTCGTGGAAGGGTAATTCGAGCACGCGAGATTCAGAACAAGCGGCTTGGCGGTGACGGCGTTTACTCAAACTCGGCGATGTCGCCGAAGCAGATAAGGGAATACTGCGGGTTAGATACCGAATGCGAGACGCTGCTCGAAAAAGCGATGCAGCGGCAGGGACTATCGGCCCGCGCTCACGACCGTATCCTAAAGGTCGCACGCACTATCGCCGACCTCGCCGGCAGCGAAAAGATCGAAGCCGGTCACATCAGCGAAGCCATTAATTTCCGTTCGCTCGACAGAAATTATTGGGCTTGAAAATTTGCGAAGTTAGGCCACGTCGCCCGTCACGAGTTCGCCGAACATTTAGGTTAGAATATGCGGTATGAATGACGCTTTTGATTCGAACCGTGCCCCCGAACCGGTCGGGCCGTACCCGCATGCCCGCCGAGTCGGCAATCTGCTCTTCCTTTCCGGCGTCGGGCCGCGTGAACGCGGGACGAAGAAAATTCCGGGAGTTGAGTTGAATGACGCGGGCGAGATGGTTTCTTACGACATTGAGACGCAGTGCCGCTCGGTTTTTCAGAACGTTCGCTACATATTAGAAGATGCGGGTTCGGCATGGGAAAATATCGTTGACGTAACGGTTTTTCTGACAAATATGAAGGCCGATTTTCCCAAATACAATGAAATCTACGCCGAGTATTTTGCCGAAAATCGCCCGTGTCGGACGACGGTCGAAATAACTTCCCTGCCCACGCCAATCGCAATCGAGCTAAAGGTCATCGCGACCATTGATTGACATGAGATATATTGCCCTGCTCCGCGGCATAAACGTCGGCGGAAACACGATGATCAAGATGGCCGAGCTCAAAACTTCTTTCGAATCGCTCGGCTTTAAGAACGTCGTAACTTACGTCAATAGTGGAAATCTGGCGTTCGACGCCGGAAAGTCGATAGAGGCGAAAATAGTTGCAAAGATAGAGAAAGCGATCGAAAAAGATTTTGGGAAGCAGGTCCCGGTGATGGTTCGCGAGCAAAGCGAGATTTCAGGGATCATGGCCGCAAATCCGTTTGAGGGCGAGTTCGAAAGCCACAAGGAGATGCACGTGCTTTTTCTGAAAGAAGAAATGCCCGCCGATAAACGGAAACAACTGCTGGACGCCGCTCCGGAAAAAGAGCGATTCGTCGTTAAGGGCCGAGAGGTCTATTGTCATCTTCCGCTCGGGGTCGCCGACAGCCTGCTCGGTAAAAGCTTTATCGAAAAGAAACTGAAACTGGCCGTCACGGGGCGAAACTGGCGGACGGTTGAAAAACTTGCAAGCCTTTGATCTGCACCTTTCAGCGTCGAAATCGAAAATACTCATCCAGCGGATGTTTTTCGCCTTTGAGCATCGCTGCGACCATATCCATCCCGATCACCGAAAATGTAATGCCGTTTCCGCCAAAACCGAGAACGAAATAAGCCGACGGAAAATTCGGGTGCTTTCCGATATATGGCAATCCGTCTTTCGTTTCGCCGAATGTTCCGGCCCAGGCAAAATCGGTTCGAAATTTTATCGACGGCATCAGCTTTTTCAACTTTTTCTCTAGCTTGATCGCCTTTTTGCCGACCAATGAATCGCGTTTTGCCGCATTCATAAACTCTTCGTCCTCGCCGCCGATAAGAATGCGGTTGTCATCAGTCGTTCTCATGTAAATATACGGATCGGCCGTGTTCCAAAACAATGTTTCGCTCAAGTGTGAATGCTCGGTTTCTGAAACCTCGCCGACGATAGCGTAGGTCGAAATGAGGTCAACGAATCTATCTTTGATCAGCTCCGTGCTTTCAAAGCCGCTGCAGTAAATTACTTTTTTGGCCTTGATCGTATTGCCGTATTCCGTGATCACCGTTACGGCGTTTCGCTTATGCTCCGTCCTGACAATTTCAGTCTTGTCGTAAACAGCCAGCCCCCGTTTAGAGCTAAATGCCAAAAGTTCGTGTGCAAAACGGAAGGCATCGATACTGCCGCCTTGTTCGGATAAAATGCCGCCGAAAGCACTCTCAATTCCGAATTTTTCCTCGATTTCCGCAGGATCAAGCCAACCAACCGGAAATCCATGTTTCTCACGGGCCCGAAACTCATTCTTTAACTTGTCGACATCTTTATTTAGCGCTGCAAAGTATAAAGACGCTTTCTTTTTGAAACCGCACGTTGATTTGATCCTGCGAGATATTTTTCCAAGGTCGTCAATTGAGTTGAAACAAGCCCAGTAGCTTTCCACCGCGCCCTTTTCGCCAATCATTTCGATCAATTCGTGAAGCGGTGTATCGATCTCATACTGCAGCATCGACGTTGTCGCCGACGAACTGCCGTGGGCGATCTCACGTCGGTCTATCAGTGTTGTTTCGTGACCCTCTTCGAGGCATCGGTGGGCGATCAGGCTTCCCGTTATCCCGCTGCCGACAACCAGGATTTCGGTCTCAGTATTCCGGTCAAGCGATGGATACGAACCGATCAGGCCATTTTTTATCAGCCAAAACGGCTCGTTTGATCTTAATTTCATATTGTCCTGCGACTTATCTGCTGACTTGATTGTATAATGTTTGTGATCAGGTTAACGTCTCTTCACACACAAGTCGGACTTTATGTCGATAAGACGCCCTTTTAATTTTAAACAGTGGATCGAAGATCATCGACATCTTCTGAAACCACCGGTTGGAAACCAGTGCGTCTATGATGACGATGATTTTATCGTGATGGTCGTTGGCGGCCCGAATTCGCGAAAAGATTATCACTGGGACGAGGGCGAAGAGCTTTTCTACCAGCTTGAAGGCGACATAAAGGTGCAGATCCAGGAAGACGGCAAAGCCGTTGAAATAGCCATCCGCGAAGGCGAGATGTTTCTTTTACCGCCACGCATCCCTCACAATCCGGTTCGGGCCGCAAACACGGTCGGACTAGTTATCGAACGAAAGCGCCGCGAAGGTTAATTGGACGGTCTGTTATGGTTTTGCGAAAACTGTAACAACAGACTTTACGAAGAATACTTTCAGCTGACGGACATCACCACACAGTTCCAGGGCGTTTTCAAAAAGTTCTACAGCGACCCAGAGCTTAGAACTTGCAAGAATTGCGGAAGTATTATTGAGCCGCCGCCGGTGGCGGCTTAAAGAAATTTTTGAATTTATACCCCCATTTATTCTTTGCAAAAACTGCGGTTAGGGAGGTTTTCATGGCAATTACAGTTACAGAACCAGTGGTTCGGGGTAATCTCGGCGACGGCAACTTCAGCGGACTGGCCGGCAACTCGACCGGAGCACCAGGAACGATCGAAGGTTATCAAAGCCAGTCAAAGTACTACAACGTGCCGGCGGTTACGGCTAAAAACACGGGCGTCAGCACATCGAACCCGATTGACAAACTACTCCTTTACGTCAACGGCATCGGAACTCCGCGCGCAGCTCATGCTTATACGGTGAAGCTTATCAGCGTCGTCACGAACACGAAGGTGATCGGTATTTATAACCAAAGCGGTGATGGCGAGGGAACAAATCTTTTCTTTGACCTTATCCAATGCCTCGGTGACAAAACAGGCCTCGGCAACAACCCGGCGACCAATACCATGGCTAATTCTGTTGCCACCGCCTGTAAAGAAGGCAGGTACATAAACATAATCGCACACAGCCAGGGTGCAATTATCACCAGCCGTGCGATGCGCCAGGCAATCGGGATGCTGTTGGACTATTACGGAAGACAAGATCCGGTCGTCAAACCCCTGCTGGAAGAAGTCGACAGAATCAACAGCCGGACGCTTTGGGAAAAATTGACTACCACCCGTTCCAGCGATCTTCGAAATTCCATAACCATAATCACTCTCGCCAGAGAACTGCAGGACAGGATCAAACCCATTGTCGAAACGCAGCTGGATTCATACGTTTCAGCGCAAACCTTCGGCGGCGCGGCGAGGTTTTATCCCGACGGGCCGCGGTACCGACACGTTTACAATTTTTGGGATCCGGTCCCGATGTTGGTCGGCCAGGGCGACATAATGACCGGGCCGGGCCGCGGGGCACAAGTTATTGAACTCAACCGTAACGCCGGCAGTCGCATCCGCGACTTTGTCGATGACCACTCAATTACAAATGTGTATATGCAATCGAGCGACAACTTTGTCGATAGACTCGGGAAAAAAGTAGATTCAACCTATATCCCGATCGATATGAGCATGGTCCGGTAACGAAGAATTTTGCGTTACTGCCCAACGATAAATCGACCGACCTCTCACGCCTTTGAATGCTAAAGATCGACGTTCATACGCACATCTTGCCCAAAGAAATTCCAAACTGGAAGGACAAGTTTGGGTATGGCGGGTTTATCACTCTTGACCATTACCGGCCGTGTGCCGCCCACATGGTCAGGGATGACGGCAAGCAGTTCCGCGACATTGATGAAAATTGCTGGGAGCCGGTGCGGCGGATCGAAGAGATGGACGCGACCGGTATTGGCGTTCAGGTGCTTTCGACTGTGCCGGTGATGTTCAGCTACTGGACGAACCCAGCAGACGGTGCGGAAATTGCCGGGTTCCTCAATGATCATATCGCGGACGTGGTTACCGAGTTCCCGTTGAGATTCGCGGGTCTTGGGACCGTGCCGATGCAGGACACCGGTCTTGCCGTGAAAGAACTCGAGCGCTGCAAAAACATCGGACTTGCCGGAGTTCAGATCGGCACGAACGTCAATCAAAAAAACCTCGGCGAACCTGAATTTTTCGATTTCTTCAAAGCGTGCGAAGAACTCGGCATGGCGGTTTTTGTCCATCCATGGGAAATGATGGGCGAGGCCGATATGCAAAAATATTGGCTGCCGTGGCTGGTCGGAATGCCGGCCGAGGTTTCACGCGCGATTTGCTCGCTCATCTTTTCAGGCACGCTGGAACGGTGCCCGTCGTTGCGAATCTGCTTCGCCCACGGCGGCGGATCGTTCCCGGCGACCCTCGGCCGCATCGACCACGGTTTCAACGTCCGCCCAGATCTGTGTGCGGTCGATAATCCGCACAGCCCAAGGAAATATCTCAACAAAATGTTTTTCGACTCGCTGGTGCACGAACCGGCGAAACTGGATTTTCTGATCAAACTGGTCGGCGCCGATCAGGTAATGCTCGGGTCCGATTACCCGTTCCCCTTGGGCGAAGCGGAACCGGGTAAAATGATCGAGGTGATGGGTTATGACCGTGAAATCGCCGCGATGTTGATGCACGGAGCGGCCCTGAATTGGCTTGATCTGAAAGAGTCTGGATTTAAAATGACTTGACTAGCTGGTCTGACTAGATATACTAAGACGATGAAGGTTAGTGTCTACGAGGCAAAATCCAAGCTCAGCCAAATGATCAATGCCGCTCTTGAAGGTGAAGAGGTCGTCATAACCCGTAACGGCAAAGACACAGTCAAACTGACGCCGGTTCCAAAGAAAAAGGGCGATTGGATTGGAATGTATGAAGGACAGATTGTAATCCACGACGATTTCGATGAGCCGTTAGAAGAGTTTGAGGAGTATAGTTGAGCATCCTTATCGACACACATGTGTTCCTTTGGGCTGCGGGAGTCGGCGGCCGCTTGTCTGAAAGTGCGGAGAAACTGCTGAAGGAGCCCGGACAGCCCGTCTTTCTTTCGGCCGCAAGCGCGTGGGAAATCGCGATCAAATGGTCCAAGGGACGACTGACTCTTCCCGCCTCGCCCTCGGAGGTGGTTAATAACGTTGTCGCCGCCGCGGGAATAACGCAGCTTTCCGTAACGTTTAGAGACGCCTGTGCGGTAGCGGACCTGCCGTTTCATCATAAAGACCCGTTTGACAGGTTGCTCGTGTCGCAGGCTCGCACGCACGGATTGCGAATAATGACGGCGGACCCGATCCTTGAGCGATACGATGTTGATGTGATCGCACTTTGGCTGGATGATGATGAATGATCAACGATTGAAATTCACCGCGGCTCAGGAACTGGATGCGGCCGACCCCTTGAAAGGATTTAGAGAGCGGTTCCTTTTTCCACTTTACCACTCGAGCGCCGAAGCAATCTATTTCACCGGCAATTCGCTTGGCCTGCAACCAAAGACGGCGCGCGGATACATCGAACAGGAACTCGACGATTGGGCAAGGCTGGCGGTCGAAGCGCACATTCACGCCAAACATCCGTGGCTTCCATATCACGAATTCGTCACGGAACCGATGGCCCGCGTCGTCGGTGCAAAGCCGATTGAAGTTGTGATGATGAACTCGCTTACGGTGAACTTACATCTACTTATGGTGTCGTTCTATCGCCCCAGGCCGGAGCGTTATAAGATCATCATCGAAAAAGGTGCATTCCCGTCGGACCAATACGCGGTCGAATCGCAATTGCGTTTTCACTCTCACAATGCAAGCGCAGTGATCACAAACTATAGTTGGCCCGTTTCCGCACGATCTTCTGACCCTGATGCGGAAAACCAAAGTCCGATTTACAGTTGGCCGCTAGTTGAAAAGCCGCCAACCGCAGATGCCTTGATTGAACTCGCCCCGCGGGAAGGCGAATCTACACTGCGAACCGAAGACATTCTGGAAACAATTGACCGCGAGGGCGACAGCGTCGCTTTAATTCTTCTCGGCGGCGTTAATTACTACACCGGCCAGGCTTTTGACATGAAAGCCATCACTGAAGCCGGGCACGCACACGGATGCATCGTCGCCTTCGACTGTGCCCACGCTGCCGGTAATTTAGAGCTAAAATTGCATGATTGGGGCGTCGATTTCGCCGCGTGGTGTTCGTATAAATATCTCAACGCCGGGCCCGGCGGCATCGCAGGAATTTTCGTCCATGAACGCCATGCCCGCTCGTTCGACCTGCCGAGGTTCGCCGGCTGGTGGGGTCATGATAAAGAAACGCGTTTTCTGATGGGGCCGGAATTTAAGCCGCTCGCCGGAGCCGAAGGCTGGCAGATATCGAACCCGCCGATATTTCAATTGGCAGCGCTGCGTGCCTCGCTCGAAATTTTTGACGAAGCCGGCATGTCGAACCTGCGTGCAAAATCCGAAAAACTGACCGGCTATCTGGAATCGCTGATAATGGAGATAGGTGACGACCGCATTTCGATCATCACCCCTTCCGACCCCAACGCGCGCGGCTGCCAGCTTTCAATTAGGGTGAAAGATGCCGATAAATCATTGTTCGAAAAGATCACCGCCCAAGGTGTCTTCGCCGACTGGCGCGAGCCCGACGTCATTAGGGTCGCTCCTGCGCCGCTCTATAACTCTTTTTCAGACGTTCACCGTTTTGCCGCGATTCTAAGAGACACTCTCGCATGATCCTCGAAGAAAGCTTTGATTTCGAAACGGGCTTCAACAGCCCGGAATGGAAAATGGCCGCGGTTGGAATTTGCGATCAGGTCGGGATTGAATTCGAGACTATACAGCGGGCCGCGAGCAGCGATCACGTCGTTTTTCTGATCGACGATCGCTTTTTGTTAAAGATATTCCGTCCGTCAAGAAGCTGTTTCGAACGCGAGCTGAAAGCTCTTGAGTTCGTGACGGGACGGCTTGTATTTCAAACGCCCGAGATCGTCGAATCGGGTACTTTTTCTGGCCTACAGTTCATCATAACAACACAGATTTCAGGAGTTCCGTTTACGCGTAACGAGTTTTTGAACTTGCCGAAAAAGGAACGATACACAGTTTTGGCTGAGCTCGCGTCCGGCCTCAGGCAGCTTCACGACGAACTTGATCCGTCACCGTTGCCGGACGATTGGGCCGAGTTTGTTCGCGACCGTGCCGATACGTTCGTCGAACGGCAGATCGCCCACGAAGTAAACCCGGACATCATAAAAGACTTGCCGCGATTTATCGACACGCATCTTTCAAGCGTGCCAATGCAGCCCACTGCATTTCTTCATGGCGACGTGCATTTCGGCAATTTGCGTTTGCGGCGCGTGAACGGCGGTTATAGCATCACGGGTCTTTTCGACTTCGCCGATTCCCGACGCGGCTTTCGTGAGTACGATTTTCTCGCCGTCGGCGTCCTGATGATCCAGGGCGAACGAGATCTGCAGCGGGAATTTTTCCGTGCCTACGGCTACGCCGAACATGAAATGGACGAAGCGATGCGAAAGAGATTGATGATGCTGACAATACTGTACGAAACCAGCGATCTTCGCAGATACGCGCTTCGCTTGCGTCCCGAAGCCGTGGACTTTACGCTGGAAGAATTGGAAACGGCGATCTGGAGTTTTGTCTGAATGTCTGAAAACAAAGTCACAATAATCGGCGCAGGGTTGGCCGGTTCCTTGCTTTCGATCTATCTTGCTAAACGCGGGATACAGGTCAACGTTTTTGAAGCACGATCCGATATGCGTCAGGAAGAGGTTGCGGCCGGGCGTTCGATAAATCTGGCGTTGTCCGACCGCGGCATTACGGCGTTGCGCGAGATTGGGATGGATGAGTACATGCTTGTCGAGGCCGTTCCGATGTACGGGCGAATGATCCACTCGGTTTCGGGCGAAACAAAACTGCTGCCGTACAGCGGCCGCCAGGGTGAATACATCAACTCGGTCTCGCGCTCTGGACTCAATATCGCCCTGATGAACGAGGCCGAGAAATATCCTAATGTACAGTTCGTCTTCAACGAACGGTGTACCGATTTTCATCTCGCCAGCGGCGAAGTCTCGTTCGAAAGCGGCCGAACGATTCGGGCCGATACGGTGATCGCGACCGACGGAGCAGGCTCGGCCGTGCGCGAATCGATGAAGCGTAGCCTGCCCGGCTTTGAGTTTTCATCCGTGTTTTTGGAGCACGGTTATAAAGAACTGCACATCCCGCCATCGGAATCAGGCGGATTTCAACTTGAAAAAAACGCCCTGCACATCTGGCCGCGACATCAATTCATGATGATCGCCCTGCCGAATTTCGGCGGGAGCTTTACTTGTACGCTGTTCTTGGCGCACACGGGTGAAAACAGTTTCGAAGAAATTGACCGCGGATTTACGCAGATGAACGCATCTCAGAAAGACTCCGAAAATCTGCGTCATTTGCATTTATCTGCGGCTAAATCGGTCATGGACTTCTTCAACCGCGAATTCCCCGACGCCGTCCCGCTAATGCCGACACTTACCGACGACTTCTTCGCCAATTCAACGGGCA
>CADEEU010000074.1 GCA_902826385.1 uncultured Acidobacteriota bacterium
TCTCGTACCTAAGTCCGAAGCTTAGCGTGAGGCCCGGATTGACCCGCCAGTCGTCGGTCACGAACACGCTGTAATCCGTTCGCGAAACATCCTGCTCAGGATTTCCGGCCGTGATCCTGAACTGCGTCGGAAGAAATCGCACGTCCGTGTTGCCCAAAATCCGACCGCGATGTTGATCAAGCGGCGACAAAGCCGCCGTAACGACAGTGCATCCGTTCTGTCCAACTACCGGACATCCTGCCGGGCTTCGAACCTCCTGCGCTCCGGCGAACGTGAACGCTCCGCCAAAGTTGTTCTCCGATCTGTCTGTTATCGTGATCCCTCGAATACGTCCGCCGAATTTGAGCGAATGCTGCGAGCTGCCGCCGAGCACCGTGGTCGTGTAATTTTGCAGGTCCCACGACCGTGATTTATTAAAGCTAAGCCCGATCTGCGAGCCGCCGCCGGTGAAGGCATCGGCAACGCTGACCGTCGGGATCGAGTTGTCACCAGTCTGGTTACGGCCTTCCCACTCATACTCGAAACGAGTCTCGTTGATCGTCGTCGGATTAATGATCATCGTTTCGGTAAGGCGAATCTCATGTCCGTAACCCGTCGTCTCGGACGCCCGTGACGGGAGCGACAAGCCGCCGATTCCCTGGTTTTCCGCCGTATTGCGTTCGTAGCTATAACGTGCGACCAGAGTGTTCTTGTCGTTAATTGCGTAATCGAACCGTGGGCTGATCGAAAATCGTCGCGTCGGAAGTTGAAACTCCTCGCGGAAGGAAACCGGGTTCAACGCCGAGTCGAGTATCAGCGCATTGACAATAGTATTTGCGTCCTCGTCGCGGTTGCTCACATCGATGAAAAATGACGACTTCCCTTTCTGGATCGGCCCGGAAACGTTTCCGCCGAAGAACCGTCTTTGGCTAGAAGCTCGGTTCGGGGCGAACGGATTGCGCGAGTTAAGGCTTTCATCGTTGAAGTTTCCGAAAACACTTCCCCTCCATTTATCGGAGCCGGGCTTGGTCAATATCTCGATACGTCCAAAACCCAGACGATCGTATTCGGCCGAGAAAGGGTTAGAGTTGATCCTAATTTCGCGAATGGCTTCTTTTGGCGGAAGCCGACCGCCGGTGAAGCCGTCGATATAAATCTGGCCGCCATTTGGCCCGGCCGACGGGCCGGCAAGAGCCTGAAGCGCGGCTTCGAGTTCGTCCGGGTCGTCCGGCAGAGCTTCGAGCTCTTTCTCTTTCAGCACTGTAGCTCCGGCGTTGTTTGCCGGATCAGTTGAAACGCCCTGATCGCTCGCAATGTCGACTTGTTCTTCAACACCACCGACCGTTAGGGTTATGACTAGCTCAGCCCGTTTACCGGCGGCCACTTCGACCTCGGCATTCTCGTAAATCTCGAATTTTGGGGCCGAAACACGCACCGTGTATTTGCCGGGAGCCAGCCCGCTGACCGAGTATTCACCGCGAGCGTTACTGGTTGTGGTTTTCTCGGCACCGGTCGAAGAAACGACGTTAACCGACGCACCGACGACGATCGCTCCAAGCGAGTCGACGACCTGGCCACCCACGCTTCCGTTCTGCTGAGCAAAGACGGCGACGTTAAGTATCAGCGCCGCAAGGCCGCTCAAAATAAAAAGTCTGGATAATTTCATGACGAATATAACCTTCAAGAGAGAGTTTAAATAAAGCAGGAACGATTAAATAATTGTGCCTCGTCCCAACGGCATTAAAAATCTGTTCGATATAACTTACGGCGTGTCGAAGCCGTCAAGTCCCGGAATATTCAAGCTTTGCGAACCCTGTCGCTGCGGTCCGCTCGAGGCTTGTGCTGCACGCAGAAACGGCTCAACGCCGGCGAGCAGTTTAATCGCCGTAATGCGATCTAGAGCGCCGGTCCTCGTGCTCGAAACTGCAATCACGTCGCCAACTTTCAAATCGGCCGCTGATATCGTCGGGAAACCTTCGAGCATGTCGTCAATGCCGCCACGCGGGCCGCGGCCCATGGGTCCGCCACCCTGACCTTGACCGCCGCCGCCCATTCCGTTCGCGGGGCGTGTCTGTCCCTGGCCTCCCGCTGCTCCGACCGGTGGGCCGCCCTGGCCCGCCCCGCCCGCGGCTTGCCGCATGGCCATCATCTGAGCCATCTGCTCGGGGAATTTTTTCAAAAGCGACGCCTGGGCAAGCGAGACCGTAACATCTTTTTTGGTCTGCAGCTCCGTCATCACTACCTCGTTCTTTGCGACGTCGATCGACTTGACCGTCCCGGCGTTTGTCTGAAACGCGCCGGTCAGAATTTCTTCGGCAGCAAAGCTTACGCCGTCAGCGCTCCTGTCGCCGACCGCGCGGATGCCGTCACCAACCCCTATCTCGCCGAATCGGCTGGAAACGGCTTCGCTGTACTTGATGGAGTTCGGTGCATAGCGCTTGAACGTCACATCGGACTTGGGTGTGATGATTACGTTTCGCGTTCCCATCAGCCCGCTCACGGCAACAGTGATCTGCTTCGTATCGGCGTTCAATGCCGAAACTTTGCCGGACATGCCGCGGGTCGTCCAACGCTCAAGGTCCTTGGCGGGACGCTGCGCGATGTCGGCTTTGGTCATCAGATAGACCGATTTCGCCGGCAGAGTCTTTTTGTCTTCAGACATCATGCCGCTGACCAAAAGCTTGTCGCCCTCGCCGATATCGGCGAAGGTCGCGGCCACCGCTGCCTTAAGCACCGGATTCTCGGGCGGAACTTTTTTGTATTCGGTTTTGTCCGACAAGGTTACTTCAACCGCCCCGTCCTTCGTCCGCAGCACTATCTTGCCCGCGTCGACCGAGGTTACATCGCCGGATACAAACGTATTTTTAACGACACCTGTCGCCGTCTGACCGACGGCAAAAACGACCGCAAAAACAAAAACTAAAAAAGTGATCAATACCTGACCTGACTTAATCATATTTTTATGAAACCGGGGGAGGACCTTTATTATTTTATACGTCTCGACAGCGCGAAAGTTGCCACCGAGAAAGTAAGACGTAGATTTTATACGCAGAGTTCGATTTTAAATGTAAAGATTTGTCAGTAAAGCGGATAAAGGATTTAGCGGCTGCTCCAGGACTCGGTTGAGCGGGCCGTAAAGGCCAATCCGATCCCGGCGGAAAACAGCGCTAAAAGCGCAAATGTCCACAGGTACGGGATCGACAGAAGTATGGTCCAGATAAAAACGCCGATCAGTACAGTAAACGCCTCTGAGCGGTTGCGGTCTGAAAGCAGGTGTTTTTGGATGAGTTTGCCAAATGCAACGTGCATCGCAACCCGGCCAAAAGCGTACGCCAAAGCGAGAATGAGAAACGCCATGCTGACAAAAACGGCGTTCACGTAGTTCGGAAGAGATGTCAGTCCTAAAAACAGCAAGACGTTGACGCCCAGAAAACTGAAGAAACCGATTGCGATCACTTTAGCGGATGAAAGATTAAGCCGCGCGACCGCCCTGCTGACCGCACCCGGAGCGATTGTCGTAAAGATCATCGACAAGACGAACCAGAAAATCAGCGAGAAAACCCGCAACGCGACGAAAGCTAAAGAAAACGTCGGCGAAAATATCTGCAGCGGATTCTGAGCAAGTTCGCGAAGCTCTTTTTCGTAAGCCGCGTAAACTATCGTCTGCTTATTCTCTTCACGGAGCGGTTCGGCGGATTCCGGAGCGTATTTTCCGCCAAAAACGATTATGTCGCCGCCGATGTATGAACCTTCTTTTTGAATTACCGAACCGCCGATGGCCGCTACGTCGCCGGTCACGCGTCCTTCGACGACCGCGTCCGAACCAAAAACTAAGACGCCTTTCGCCTCGTTCTTAACTACCACTTTTTTCGAGAACGAAATGATCTCCATGTCCGGCGATGATTCGATGACAAGCGTAGATTCGTCGTTTTCCGGCGAGGTCTGCGAGATGCAGATAACCGTTGAAGCGAAGATGAGAATTGCGGCGAGCAAACCGGCCGCGGCCCTAAAACAGCCGGGGAGAAAATTGAAAATCGGTACGGTGTGAGAAGTTATAGTCAGTGTATTCTTCCCCTCGAAAAAACTTATGCATTTCGTCGCCGCGTAATTCGTCGCGATGAAAAAAACAGAACGACGACAACAAACATCACAAACGGCAGCGAAAGTCCTGCCGCACCCGTCTGGTTTGCAAACGACCTTGCGATCACCGCAGCGGCAAAAGCAAGGTTGGCAATTATCTTAACCACAAATCCGCCGACGGCCAGCAGTTTTTCACCAATCGTTCCGGCGGCCGACGCAAGGGCAAAAGTCTCTCCGCCAAAAGCAAACAGCGCAAAAATAATCAACGCCGCGCAGATGGAAACGGCCGTCAAAATCTCGTTCGGACGGCGAAGCCCAGTCACGCTGCTCTCGGCGTTTGAAACTATTCTTTTGGTAAAGTCTGCAGGCAGAACGATGTCTTCATCTCGGTCAAGCGAGGCCGAAAGGGCAGCCAGAAAACGACGCTGCTCAAGCAAAGTACTCCTGCAAAACCTGCAACTATCAATGTGCAGCTCAAGCTTCGCAGCCGCATCGGCAGACAATTCGCCATCAACATAGGCGGCGATGTCGTCGCGCGGACATACCTCAGTTGTCGTCTGATCTTCCTTCACCAATTGCCGTAAAGCTTTAATTTACTTTAGATTCCGTCGAAACCGCGTTCGATCATGATGTGCCGCATCATCTCGCGTGCCCGGAACAATCGGTTTTTGACGGTTCCAAGCGGCAGGCCGGTGACCTCGGCAATCTCATCGTAGCTCAGATCGTTGGCGTGCCTTAGCAAAATCAACTGTTTGTACGCGTCCGGCAGCCGTTTTACGACCTCGCCGATCTCGGTCCGCCACTCGCTGATCTCGCGATCCTGTTCGGGCGAGCGGCCCGCGGATTCGATCTGCAATTGATACGTACCATCGGCGTTTTCGGTTTCGAGGCTTTGGGCATTTATCAAATTGCGGCGCAGATGATCTATCGCCGCGTTGTGGGCTATCCGGTAAAGCCATGTGGAGAATTTGTATTCTGAAGAGTAACGGTGGAGGGAATTGTAAACTTTTATGAAGACTTCCTGCGTAACGTCCAGGGCCGATTCGTACTCGCCGACGATGCGGAATACATAGCCCGTGATCGGCTTTTGATAGCGTCGCACCAGTTCTTCAAACCCGTCTTCGCGTCCGCGAATGGCGCTGGCGATCAGTTCGATGTCCGTGAACATCTTAATTTCTTTTCGTCCGAACGCTGCTGCTGCGGGCATATAGAACCTTGAATACGACATTTTTATCCCGAATGTTCCTTCGAGCGCAAATCGATGGTCTTATGCTATAGCCAAACCCGCAATCGGTGTATCAAATTGTGACGAAATGAGAATTGTGCGTGACGAAATGAAGAAGGAGTCCGAAAAGTGTTTTGATTCGCCGAAGTGGTTTCACTCCATTGGAGCCAACTTAAGGATGACCCTGGAAGTCCCTGAAAGGGACAAATTCAATAGCATCGGGTGAAACCCGATGTCGTGAGTTTAGTAACGAAAGTCCGTCCCTGAAAGGGACGAACTTGCCACAAATGACTCAAGTTGTTGAGTAGTTTGTCCCTTTCAGGGACGGAAAACTCAGGACCATTTACGTCGGGATTCTCCCGACGCTATTTACTTGCGTCCCTTTCAGGGACAAAACAGTATGGGAGCCTTCGAGGTTTCACCCGACACTATCAAATGTGTCGCATTCAGTAAACCTCTCAGCGCCAGCCCAATGCGGCAAGTCCCGCCGGGGCGGCGATGTCGTCGAAGGTCAGGCTGTTAGCCGGAACGTTCAATCCAACCTCTTCCGGCCGCAGTACCTGCAACGCACGCCCCATTGCTTCGGACGATATTTCGCGGATCTTTGCCGGCACAAGGTTTTTTCCGATCAACAGAATACGCTCAAGCAATTTCTCATTGCTGTCGGCCGCAAACCGGTCGTTATAGAACATCAGCAGTCGATAGATCTCATCGTCACATTCGGCATCGAGGCAGGTGACTGAGCGAATAACAGCGGGTTCGCTATTGCGAAGCAAGATCGCGCTGAAACCGTCGCTTTGAGCACTGATCAGCATCGAATCCGCTCGGTTAGAATCCGCGGTGATCCACTTCGCCTCGCTGACCGCACGCGGCAGTATCAAGCCGGCTTTCCAGCCGAAATTCTCAAATATCGTTTCATACTCATCGATCACCGAAAGCTTTACCGCCGTCGCAAAATAGCGCGGCCGGCCTTCTCTGTCCGGAGCTATCTTTTGCCGCGTAATGCGAAGCTCGGCAGCCGGTGCGCCAAAGCTTTGCTCCGCCTTCCAATCGAGTATCTCCTCCGACTCGTCTTTGCCGGACGAACCGCTTTCAAGCGTGAGTATGGCCGACCGGGCAGTGTTGCTCGGCAGCGAGACGGACCAGCTCTTCTGCTTCAACAGCCCTGCCGACGTAACCGCTTCTTCAAGCAGCACGGCAAATTCGCGTTGATTTGAAATATTGGGCTCAAGAAAGCTCGGTGTTACAAGCCGCGTAGGCAGTTCGACCGTGGCGGCCTGTTTCACGCCGAACATACCGCGGCCTTCACGCTGAAGGCTCAACGCGGTGACGCTCTCTTTTTCAAGCCCGATTGCGGCCTTTGGAAAATTTGGTTGGGTTAAAAACGATAACATTTGATCACTTGTTTTGAACCGGGAGCGATTGGATTCCTAAATTTTTTAAGTCCGGACACTCTCGGTACTGACAAAAATTTTAGTATTCCGTGTACGACTTTCCTTCCGAATCCACACCATCGGAGCGGCTTTTAATATCGGTCATTCCAGTCTCGGCCTCGGCGGAGGCACTGTCGGCTTCCACAACCTCATTCCACTCGTCGGTTTCGGTCATTGGGTCGATCGGCCGTTCGCGAAGGTATTTTGCGGTCACCAGATCGTCCAGGGACTGCGGCGGCTTTCCCTTGTCGGCGCTGTACTGGTCGATTGCCCGCCGCATCTGCCAAAGATTTTCTTTCAAGACCGTTTCACGAGCACTTTGCATTGCCTTCTGATAAGACGGCACAGCGACTGAGATCAGGATAATAATGATGAACATCGCGATCATCAGCTCAAGAAGCGAAAAACCCTTTTGAGTGCGGACTGCAGAGTGCGGACTGCGGATTTCGTCGTTCCGGATTCCGGCATTAACTAAAAACTTATTTCTTAACTTCAACATGTGTTTCTTTACAATCCGCAGTCCGCAGTCCACAGTCCGCAGTTCCTACCAGTCACTGTACTTCGTCCCGTCCAGGGCCGTTTCGGTTGAAGCCGAGCGAAGGTCGAAAACGTTTATGTTGTCCCAACTATCGTCGTCGCCGGTCTGATAGGAAGATCTAAGCTTCCAATCGGACTCGCCCGTGATCGGGTCGACCGGCATGCGACGCAGATATATTTTCGTAAGCTCGTCGATTTGGTTGAGATCGGTCGCCTGCAGTTTGCTGTCGCCAAGTCCGGCACCGGCGATAGAGCTCATGCCCCGCTCACGCACTTTCACACCATCGACCAGCGTTTCAAGCGTGGGCGGAAATCGGTCCAGGTTCTGAGTGTCGAATATAGTGCAGTCGTCGATAACGACACGGCTGCGCGGGTCGGTAGGAACATTGCCGCCGACACGGCTGGTCTGAACCTGAGATATAGAACCTTGGGGACACGATCCAATCGTGTCTCGTTTGAATTCGTCTATCGAAGCTCTGACCTGACGAAGAGTCTCGCGCAGTTTCAGCTCTTTCTGCCGCTTCACCGCGTTCTGCGACAGCGGAATTGTTCCTACGACGAGAATCGCCAGGACGGAAAGCGTCACAATCAGCTCAAAGAGCCAGAATCCGCTCGCCGAGCCGCTTCGTCTAACGTTCTTTACCAAACCGTCCAGCATCTTTAGCTTTGCACGTGCCGCGTCGTTTACGGCGTTGTCAGATCGAGAGATCTTCGCTCAATTGCCTCCAGCTTTAGCTGGAGAAAAGCCTAAAACTTAAATAGGCTTTAGCCGAATTCGGAGGAGAATAATTTCATCGGGCTTTAGCCAAAAGGCTTTAGCAACCACGAAACTACTTTTCAGAATCTTGGCTAAAGCCTGATCTTACTTTGCCAAAGCAACCTTCCAGCTAAAGCAGGAGGCAATTCGAACAAGTAACTAGTACCTGATCGCAACGTTCTTGCCGTCAGCGGCCAGAAAGCTGATCACGTCCTTTTCAAGCGTCAATTCGACCTTGCCGTCCGTCAATGCCTCGACCTCGACCATTGCCAGCACGCCCGACGGCGAAAGCACATTGCCGGACGGAAGCGAAAGCGAGACGAACATCTTGCCGTCGTTATTTATAAACGGTGCCACCGGCGTTTTCGAGGCCTCGAGCCCGAAGACATCGCCGAAAGTTACCGAACGGACGGCCAGTTTTTTATCATCGAACCGCAAGCCAAGAACGGCCGAGCGGAATAAAGCCGTTCCGTTGACCGACACAGGAATCTTTAACTTGTCGCCGCGTTTAAGCTCAGGCATCGAACCCGGCAGCACAAGTTCCGACACAGGTTTCGCGGCCTCAGTCTTCGGTTCTTCGATGATCGGAAGCGTCTTTACCTGCTCCGTCTGTGGCTTCGCACTTGATGTATCCGAGGTTTCCGCCAACTGCAGCGTTCTCGCGGAAGTATCGATGGGCTTAAGGTTTGCGCCGTCCGTCACCGTTTTGGTGTTATCCACCGAATTGTTTTCAACCGGCTTTGCCGTATTGTCGGCAGTCGCCGTTTCAGCGGGCTTTGCCGCAGTCGTAGCTGCCGGATCGACCGCCGATGTTGCACGAACATACGAAGGCTGATCGGGCAGCTGTACCTCTACTTTGTTCGGCACACGACGGGCCATCGCCAGCATCTCTTCCCTTTCCTCCTGAACGATCATCGCTTCCAGCGAACCGCTCGTCGGCGTCTGCAAACTTCCCGTATCGCGCTCGACCTCATCCTCAGGCAGAATGGCCGGAGCACGAATAACGCGAGGCGTGATCGCGATCACGATATCAACCTGTCGGTTATTCTTGGAGGGAGCCGAAAAAAGTCTGCCAAGGATCGGAATTAAACCAAGAATTGGCAAACCCTGTCGACCGTTACTTTCAGTATTTTGAGCAACGCTGGCAAGAAGCAGAGTTTTATTGTTCTGCACTCTAGCCGTTCCCGTAATCTTTCGTTCGGTGAACACAGGCTGCTCGGTAAGGGCACCGGCAACATCTTTGGACTCTATGTCCATTTGAACCTGAACATCCTGGTTCGGAAAAACTATCGGCTTGAACTTCAGCGTCAAACCGACCTGCTCATAGTTGTAGACATCGCCGAGGAAATTGTTATTTTGACCATTGCCTCCGCCGTTGTTTCCTATCGGTGCAAAACTTGCGGTCCTAACCGGAACACGCTGTCCTATTCTTGCGGACGAATCTTCGTTGTTAAACGCGTGGATCTGCGTGGAAGCGATTAGCTTGGTGTTGTCTTTCTGCTGAAGAGCAACCAGATTCGCAGCAGGCAGCACAAGTCCAAGACCGAACGCTTTTGGTATTATATCCGCGGCACTTGATACGGCTTTGGCACCGTAGTTGTTGTTATTGAAAAGACCGACCACGCCGCTCGTGCTTCCGCCGATATTTCTAAGCTGGGACGCCGAACCAATCTGGTTACCAAATTCAAGTAGATCTGTCTTGTTTACCTCATAAATCGCAACGTCCATCACGACCTCTGCCCGATCCTTGTCCAACGACTGAATGAGCTTGCCGATCAGCCGAATATTCTCAGACGTATCACGTACCGTGATGCTGTTTGTCGAGGGATCTTCCAGCACGATGGTCTGGCTGCGGCCGGGCTGGGCCGGGATGGCGGCTGTGATTACAGCTTTTACATCTTTCGGGCTGGCGTTGGCTACGTAGAAAGTCCGAAGCACGAGTTGCTGGAAATTAACACGACGCAGTCCATTTGCTACAAGGATCGTCCTCGGGCCGACTTTCTGAAAGAACAGATTCTCTTGCAGGAAGATGTAGTCAAGAGCTTTCGAAGGCGTTACGTTTTTTAAATCGATGCGAACGGTTCGGCCTTCAAGTCTCGATTCGGTATCGAACAGCACGTTCAGGTCGAGATCGCGTGCAAGGTCTTTAACGATCTGCTGCAGCGGAATGCCGCTTGGGAACGGAAGCTGTCGCAGAACCTCGATCTTCTGCGGAACAGCTTCGGTGCCCGGCGCCGGCGAGCTCTTGTAGCCCGTCTGCACAAGCTTTAACTTACCGTCATCTGCCTTACCGTCCTTTTTCGGCCCGCCTTCAACCATTTCCTGCTGGAGGCGCACCATTCTTGCCATTTCGGACTTCGCCAGCTCGTTTACAGGGTCGTATGCATACGCTTTGCGAAACGCTATGAACGCTCCCTCATAATCTTTCTCGTTGGCCGCGATCGTGCCCTTTTTCATGTACATCTGCGATGCGTTGAACAGCGCCCGCTGCAGATGAAGCCGGTACTCGGGATTCTTCGGGTCATCGGCCACCGCCAAAGCAAAGGACTCGGCTGCCTTGTCCCAATCTTCGGCGTATTCCGCCTTCATTCCCGCCTTAAAGTGCTTTTTGCCGTCACCAAAGGCTAAAACGGCCGTTGGGGAAAGCATTGCAAAAACGAGGAGGGCGGTAAGAATAACTCGGGCGTGGATTGATCGTTTCATAGTGGTAAAGACGGCTTTTCGAGATTCAAAAATGCTTGTTTACGACAATTTCACACGCAGAAGGACGTGCAAAGTTTCAAAAATTGTTGTGCCGGGAGGCCGCTAAGCGCACAACACCCTTAATTTTCGTATTTAGGCCCACGAAATGCAAGCTTTTATTCGCTTTTTGCGTGAAAAACGAAGCGGTTTCTAACCCGCGGCGGGTTGCGTCAATTTTTCCAAAGCTCGGCGGCTGATCATCGATATCACTATCACCGCTAAAACGCTTGCCGCAACGCCAATTCCGATTATCCAGACGTTTGAACCGGCATCGAGGGCGAGTTCGGACAAACCCGCTCCAGCCAAAGCCATGGCGCCTGAACGCGGCAGCATTCCGACAAAAGTGCCGACAAGAAACGTCGAAGGCCTGACCTTGGCCGCGGCGAGGATAAAGTTAGTCAACGCAAACGGCATTATGATCGACAGCCTGATAAGCAATATGATCAGCGTAGTCCTCGCAAACCCGTGTTCTGTAAGGGCTTGATAAATTGCCTCGGCCTTTGGATGCTGCCCGGCGATGTCCGGAACTTTGTCACCGACTATCCGCCGGTGGATCAGGTATGAGATAAAAGCCGCCACGACGATTGCTACCATCAAAAGAGCCAAACCGGGCCCGAACCCGAAGGCAAACCCGCCGATCAGCCCTATGACATTCGTCGGCATCAACGCTAGGCCGCAAACCAGCGCCACGCCGGCCGTGTAACCGATTGCTCCTACCGCCTGATTTTCCCTTAACCAAAGACCCAGCGGAATCCCGATAAAAAGCAGCACAACGGTCCCGAGCATCGGCAGAAATGCCGTAACCAATGCAATCGGCGTCAGTTTTCCAAGTTCAGCGAGTCGAGTTTTTGCTTGATCGATTACTTCCCTAAATTTCATCTCATATCCGAAAACTCACCCGCGGCCGAAAAGCGATTTGACCTCCGGCTTTGCCAAAACGACCAAAGCCCAGATGCCAATTGGAATCCCGGCCAAAAAACAGCAGGAAGTAAACGGTAATATGGCCAGCACCGCCGCGGCCCTTGCTAAACCGTAGTTCGCACCCTTCATCATCCTAATCCCGCCGAAGATAATGACGGGTGCAAGCAATAAGCAAATAAATCCGACCGCATAGCCGGTAAACGTCCCAACCAGATAGCCCGTGCGTTCCGTCCCGCTCATCGGGCCCGGCCCGGTGTCGATGACGTTCATCAACCGCAAAAGGCCGCTTACCAGGATCATCAAAGCGAGCCCGCCGTTCATCGAACCGACCAGGAT
>CADEEU010000075.1 GCA_902826385.1 uncultured Acidobacteriota bacterium
AGGAGAAGGATTATAAGTTTCATAATCAAAAATCGCCGGGACAGATAGTAAATACAAAAGCGGCGGATTGCAACATCGCTGTACTTTCCACGCTCTCTTATTTATTTAGGTTGCATTGATGCCATTTTTCAGCAAAAAAAGATCGTACCGTGAAAAAAATTTCATTGACAAGTTTTTTCTTTTCCACAGGCTTTTTCGTTCAACTGTGAAGACGGGTTTTCGACGAACTTTTGCAGTGATAGAAGTTGCCGGATTTTCCACATTTTTATCCACAGCCGGAGAAAAAAGTTATCCACAACCGTGCTCGTAAACTATTGTAAAATAAGGCAATAGTTAAAGTACTTTCTGCTTGACATAAAAATTGGGTGGTGTAATATGGCTACACAGTCGAGATTGCTTACGGGCATTTTGACCGGATCTGGGAAGTGGAACTGAGGCGGTGACGCAGCAGTTTGAGGACAGAAGGAGCGGAAAGCCGCTGTCTTAAACGCCCGGAACCGAAGCCGAAAGGCTTGCTGGGTTTGCCGCAAGGCAAACTAAGTTGCTCGGATAAAAACGAGTAACGCCCGATGGAAATGATCAGCCGGATGGGTGCTACGCCGCTCGCGTCGAAAGACGATGAGCCTCGTTGACGGGAACGTAACCGTCGGTGGAGGAAAAGCCACCAGAAAAACTACCTAACGACACCACGCACCTCGCGTGCGAACGGAATGAAGCAATTCAGGAAGGGTGTTGACCGGAGAGGGACTCCCCGCAGAGCGTCTTCGGAATACAAAATCGGCAGTTCGAACGTGTACATGCGAGAACTGCCACTCACCTTAATAGATAAGGCTTCGGCTTTTTCTTCGAGGTAAAAAAACAAAAGCGTTGCAGCGAGCGATCGCAGCGACGCTTTTGTTTTTTTAAAGTCCGATAAACTTCAGTTTGTCGAGCCGGGCGACACAATGAAGTTTGTCGGACATTTGGACTTGTTACGACCAGCATCCGAACACCGGCTGCGCACGCTGCTTCTTCATCGTCTCTTGCTCCGCCGAATAGGCCGCGGCGCTTGGATAGGCTTCGGCGACTGAATGGGCCTTGCCCGATTTGACTGAATGGTCCTGGGCGACTGTATCGGCTTGGGGCGAATCCGTCGTGGGCTCGGTGTCGCCGTAGGAAGAAGGTCAGTGTTTTCTTCGGCTGTGGCGGGCTGACTTGCGACAATTCCGGCAGATATCCAGATTAAAACCGCCAGAATCACCATAATGTTTCTTACTTTCATTGTTTGCTCCTTTACAGTATAAACGTTGAATCGCGCAATCAGGACTTAGTCTTTACCTCGACCTTGAACTTGCCCTTGGTTCCGCCTGTCGGGGCCGACACTCCAATAAAGATGTTATAGGTATTCTGCGTCGGGTTTTGGAATTCCACGTGACGCTCACTCGTCTGCACCTTTCCTTTCCACGGGCGATCCCATTTATGATCGGCTTCGCAGGTGATACAGCGGGCGAGATCGGGAACCATGTCGTACGAATCGGCCCCCATCATGTAAGCGTAGAGACTCAGGTTCGTGCTATCTTCCGTGGGCGTAACGCTTACGGTTACGATTGACCTGGCCGGAATGGTCGTGGCAAAGAAAACATGATTGCCGCGAAACTTCTCGTTCTGAGTTGCCGGGAAACAAGCGTTGGAGCTGCTCGAAGCCCAGCTCAAGTCTTCCATTGTTTTACCGGATGAAAGATCGCCTTCGGCCGACGCGGTATCGTTGCTCTTGCTGGCGATGACCTTAACGCTAGCCGACCAGCTCCCTTTGCCTTGGGCCGCCGCCGTAACGGTCAGGCCCGAAACCGCTATCATAATCAGGATAAGTATTGTGTGGACATTTGTTTTCATTTTTTATTGACTCCTTTATTTATCGACTACATTGACCATAATCGAAGCTGTATCGCCAAAGATGCTTCCGCGTTTTGAGAGGTAGAACGTGATCTCGTACTTTCCGGGCGGCACGCCTGTCCGCATCGTGTATGAGTACACAAAAGTCTCACCGCTCGGAACCGGCGATCTTAGACTGGCCGTTCCCATCGCTAGCGTGCCGATCGCTATAGTCCGCCGGTCGGCCGAATCGGCCTCGCTTCTGACGCTAACGTCACCGGGAATCCACTGGGCCTCGCCGGCGTTAAGGAAACTCGCCTTGAGGGTGTAGCTGCTGTTCCGATTCACCTCGTAAACGCTTCCGACCTTTTTGGCGCCTTGTATGGTGATATCCCGATACTCCAGCTTCGAATCGTATTGCCCGGCTGTTACCTTGAGGTTTACCGTTTCGGCGTCGCCGAATTCGTCATTTCCCTTGGCCATGGTGACTTTCAGTACGTAGTCACCGGTCCAATCCGCTCCGACAAAGTCATAGCTAAATTCTGTTCTTCCGCCGGGAAGCACAGTTTCGGAAAGCCTCAATTTGTGCGGATCGGGTATAAGGTCATCGCGTTCGGTCGAACCGCCCGACGGTGCGCGAAATATGAAAATCTTTAGCCGGAAGCCGCTGTCCCATCTTATCGTACCGGTATTCTGGACCTGAAAATATGCCTTTCCCTTCTGCCCGGTCGAGATCGGATTCGGCGTCAATTTCATGGTCAGGAACTTTGCATCGAGAACATCGGCCATTGCGGTCGACGCCCCGAACAAGATTGCCGACAAAAAGAGTGTGGTCGTTAATAAAGTTCTATTCGTTTTCTTCATCTTTTTCACTTCAAATGTAGGGGATTTCAAGCCTTTGGTTGGGCTTAATAATGTCCGGGTTCGGTCCGATCACCGACAGATTGGCCTTGTGGATGATCGGATACTTCATCGGATCGCCGTAGTATTGCTGAGCGATCTTTGACAGCCAGTCGCCGGGTTTGACTATGTAATACCGCTTGCCGCCACCCGTCGGAGGCAACGAACCTCCGGCAACCGGCGTCACCTGAAAATCGGGAACGCGAGTTCCCTCTCGTGCCATCCTGTTTTTGCAGTTGGTAATACCCTGACGAAGTTCTGCGTACGTGTAGTCTCTGACACGTGCGAAGGTATCCCTGTCCCGGTCGGCCGTGACCTTGGTCATGTAGTCCGGAAACCCCTCATCGATGAATTCGCCGTTCGGTGGATCGGGCCAAAGCGTTCCCCCGATTGCTGCGTGCGTTCCGAAAAAAGGAATCGGCCCCAAACCTTTCGTTTTAGACCAGTTTTCCCGCCGCGTACCGCAATTACCAAAAGACTCTCTTGACTCCGCGCCGTGATCGCGAACGACGTGAATGACGTTCTTTACGTTGTCAGTGAGCGGCGTGTTGTTAAAGGCATTACCGACACCGAAAGACCGGTCGACCGGGTCGTACAAAAGCAGGCACTCGACCGGGATGTCGTAATCCTTCAGCCATTTGCAAACCTCGATCACGGCCGCCGCACCGCGGCTGTAACCGGCCAGAAATACAGCCTTTCCATAAACTGGCCCGCGTTTGTACGGCCCCCAGTACGAAACAACAAAGTCCTTGACGGCTATCGCCTGGTTCCGCGTCGAAATGTCCGAACGCGTGTCCAGAGCATTCGGGCCGCGACGATATTCCTTCGGCCCGTGCGTCCAGTTCAGGAACAGCCGGTGAACATTGCTGTCGTAAAACGTTTTCTCATAGTCCTCGTCGTTCTCGACGCTGGTGCCGTCGACGGCACCGAAGATTAACATTGCGTTCTTTCCCATTACTTTTTTCTCCTCAAGGCGCAGATTCGCCCTTACATCTCCGGCACAAAACTGGTGTATCTGTTCGCCGGTCTACCGATTCACTAAAGTTTTTCTATTTTGCTGATATCGATCTTGCAGCGGTCCTTTGGGTCGGGCGCAACCGTGCCAGTCAACTGAGCGGCCTCACCGCCAACCACCGTCTTGCCGTCGTCCGCATAGGCAATCAGGTCGTTCCAGGTGTAGTTGTCCGGCAGCATCTTTATCTTATTCGGTCGCGGATCGACCGTGCCGGACATATTTACAAAAACTGCATCGCCTGTCGCGTCGGCCTTGGTAATTAGAATTAGTTTGTAGTTAATCCCTGCACCTTGTCCGCCGCGTGTATACTTAGTCACCTCAAGCTGCTTGGGCAGCGAGAAGTAACCTTTGATAGTTACGTTCGTGCCCTCGGGCCTGGCACAGACATCCTTGACATCGACCGCCACAGGCGGCACTTCGCTACATGCGGCTAAGCCGAGAATTACGGTCGCCAGCGTTAAGGCAATAGCTTTAGTTCGCATTATCCCTCTCCCGTTTGATTTGTAATTTTTCATCGCTCTGGCCTCTTTTTTTAGTGTAAAATCGAGCCGATCAAAGACATTTCTTTTTCGGCTACGCGGGAATGACAGCGAGAATAGTGCAGGTTTGCGAAACTTGTCCTCAAAGATCGGCTCAAATCTTCTCAAAGGAATTCTCAAAGCTTTATGAGCAATGAAATCAACAACTTATACGCCTTCGCCGATTTTCGCTTCGACAGCGAACGGCTGAAGCTTTGGCATAATGGAGACATTATTTTGCTCTCGCCAAAGGCGTCGGAGCTGCTGGCTTTGCTCGTTCGGCACGAAGGAAGATTCGTTTCAAAGGAAGAGATCTTCGAAACGGTATGGAAGGATACATTTGTTGAAGACGGTGTCCTCACGCAAAACATCTACACTTTGCGAAAGGCTCTCGGCACGAACGACGGTCAGCCGATGATTGAAAATAGAACTCGTCTCGGTTATCGCCTTACCGTGCCGGTGCACAAAGCTATTCAAACGAACGGCGATCTCTCCATCGAAACTTTGCCGCTCGAAGATGCGACAGAACTTTCTACGAATGGGGAAATTACCCGCACGCCGCGGAGAATGCTGAGGCTGGCAATCGCAGGCGCTGTCGCGCTGATACTCTTACCAACCGCTTTTTTCGGCTGGCGTTATCTACGGCCCTCGATCAACGCTTTTTTCCGTCCACCGATCGAAAGCGTCAAATTTACAAAACTGACGAACTCCGGCGACCTTGTTAGCGCCGTTCTGTCTCCCGACGGCAATATAATCGCCTTCATCCGCGGCGACGGTGTTTATCTAAAAGACATAAACACCGACAAAGAGATCAAGCTCGACATCCCTAACGTTAAGTCTTTTAGTGCTTTACAGTTTTCTCCGGATGGCGAGAGTTTGTATTTTCGCAACAGCCGCATTCTATCCACTCAGGCCGCAATCATGCGAGTTTCGCGACTGGGCGGCGAGGCGGAACAGGTTATCGATCGTTCTTGGGGCACCTTCAGTGTTTCGCCGGACAGCTCAAGGATTGCTTACATCTTAAACGTTCCGCCCGTGGCAAAATTCAACTTAAAAGTTAGGGACCTTGCCTCGGCCCAGGAAAAAGAGTTCTTTGCCGCGGAGCAGCCGCACAGTCCGTGTCTGGTCTGTACACCGGCGTGGTCGCCGGACGGCAGCAAAATAATTTTCGCGACCAACATTCCTACGGCGACCGGGCAACTTTTTATCGTCGATTTGAAAACGGATAAGAAAGACGAGATCAAGTTCGAAAAGCTTCGCCGATTCGAACAAGCGGCATGGCTTCCGGACGGCAGGAGCTTTATTGTTTCAGCGACCGAGGGCAGCCGGTTCTTTCATCTTTGGAAGGTGTATTACCCGGACGGTGAAGTTCAGCCGCTTACCAATGGGCTGTCGAGCTATACGAAAGTTTCGGTCTCATCCGATGGTAACAGGGTGCTGGCTCTCAGGGCCGATGAAACAGCGAACGTCTTTATCGCCGAGACCGCCAATTTGAATCAAGTAAAACAGATAACGACTGGCCCGCAGAACAGCTTCGGGCAAAACGGACTGCACTGGATAGACGAGAAACGGATTCTCTATTCGACACAGACCGAACAAAATCTCGCCGATAATTTGGCGATTGTGAATACCGACGATGGCTCGCGAACACCTGTAACCAATGAACGCCAGAGTTCGTTTCGCGTACCCGTTTCCGACGGGAAAACGATCTGGTTCACAATGAACAAGGACGGGGCCGCCCAAATTTTTCAAATGGCATTGAACGGCAAAGATGTAAAGCAGTTGACCAGCGGCACCGACGGGCAAAGGCAGTCGCCGCGCGTCACGAGCGATGCGCGATATCTATACTACGTGCGACGCGGCAAGGATGGCGGAAGCATTATGCGCTTCGACCTGCAGAACCAAAAGGAGGAGACTTTCTTCACTAACCCCGAGTACCAGCCCGGGCCGTTTCTCGAGCTTTCGCCCGACAATAAATATTTGACGTTCTTCCGGATGCAGGATCGTCCCACGAACGCCGACGAAGATTTCAACGCTGTGATGACGGTCCTTTCCGTCGAAAACACCGATGACATTAAGACCTTTCCGGTTTCCGCGGTGCCGCCTATTCGAAGGTTTTCGCCCGATAGTCTTTTCGTGGATTACATCTATGCCGTTACCGACGCAACGCAGATAGTTCGCCAATCTATCGAGGGCGGTGAAGTACGGCCCGTTTTCACTACAACCGAAGGCAAGATCTTTAATTTTGCGTGGTCAAAAAATGGAAAGCAGCTTGCTCTTTCGCTAGGACGGCAAAACAAGGACGCAGTACTGTTGACCGACCTTCACTAGCTTTACTCATACCTAAGAGCATCGATCGGATTTAGCCTCGCGGCCTTCCACGCGGGCAAAAGACCGAAAACCAGTCCAAGACCGACGGATACGCAAAAGCCGACGATAGGCGCCCACAGCGGAATATACGTCGGAAGAATCATTTTGATCAGCATCGAAAGTCCGACACCGATCACAATCCCAAGCAGGCCACCGAGGCCCGTCAGCGTCGCCGCTTCGATCAAAAACTGGGTAATAATATCCAGGCTGCGGGCGCCGATCGCTTTGCGGACGCCGATTTCTTTGGTTCGTTCCGTAACTGAAACCAGCATGACATTCATCACCCCGATGCCGCCGATCAACAGGCCGACGCTTGAGATGGCGACCATGAGAATAAAAATGCCGCTTGTGATTGCGCTGAATTGCTTGATTATCTGATCGGATGTTTGAACGCCGAAATTGTCAGGCTTGTCCGAGGGAACATTTCGTTGCCTTCGCAGGATCAGCCTCATTTCCTCAAGCGCCTCGATCATTTTGCCGGGCTTAGCGGTCGCCATTATGAAGCAGTCTTCATTCGCCGGATACAACTGCTTGATCGTTTTAAATGGTAGGTATACCGCCTTGTTCTCGTTATTCGGATCTTCGGCTCCGATCAAAAAGATCTCACGTTCTTTCAGCACGCCAATGACGCGATAGCCGCGTCCTTCGACCTGAATTTCCTGGTCAAGCGCATTCGAGTAAGGGAACAACGTGTTTGCAACGTCGATGCCAATAACCGCGACCTTGCCTCTCTTGGCCTCCTCGTCGGCGGTAAAATACCGGCCTTCCGCCAGCGTGGTTACGCCCATCTGAAAATAATCGGATGCCGCTCCCTGAACTGTTGCGTTCGTCATCTCGATTTCCTTGTTTCGGACGTTGACGCGTTCGGTAAACGGCCCGGCAATAAAATCGACCGGTGACATAAACGGACTGACATAATCGCAATTGACGCACTCAGCCCGAATAGCATCTGCGTCTTTTTCGGTCAGTGGCTTGCGGGTTCGCTCCTCGGTCGAAGGATTAAAGTTAAATCCTGGATCGAATTTAAATGCGTAAATCGAATTCGTTCCGAAAGACTCGATCTCTTTAGAAACACGCGAGTCTATCCCCGACACAAACGCCGCGATCACGATAACCGTAACCGTGCCGACAACAACGCCCAGGATCGTCAAGAACGAGCGCAGCTTATGATGCCGCAGCGTGTCGAACGCCATCAGCAGGTTCTCGTAGAAATTTGACCGAGGGAAATTCATAACACGGTTTAGAGTTCGAGCTTTTAGCTTTGCGTTCGCTTTACCGACAGGACAAGCTAAAGCTTGAACTCTCAAAAAATTACTCAGCCCTCAACGCCTCGATAGGGTCGAGTTTTGCGGCCTTCCACGCCGGATAAACGCCGGAGATTAGACCGACGCTGCTTGAAACGAAGAGCGCGATTGTTACCCAAACCAAAGGCAGTGCCGTCGGGATTGAAAATGCGACCGCGACCAACTTAGCTATCGAATACGCGATCGCAACTCCGATCGCCCCGCCGATCATTGCCAGTGTCGTCGATTCAGCCAGAAATTGCTTCAGCACGTCGCCCTGGCGTGCCCCGATGCTTTTGCGAATACCGATCTCTTTCGTCCGCTCCGTCACACTCACCAGCATTATGTTCATTATCACAATACCGCCGACAAGCAGCGAGATTGACGTAACGCCGATCGCGGCGACCTGTATCGTGCCGAATATTTTGTCGCGAAGCTCGTTTATCGCCTTTGGTGTGACTATACCGAAGGTATCCCTTTCCGAGGGCTCCAGTTTTCGACGAACGCGCATCAACGTGCGGGCTTCTTCCAGGGCATCTTCGTACGTTTCGGGCGTGGTCGAAGCGACGGAAATCGATATCGAACGCCTGGTGCCGTAGATCGACAAAAAAGTAGACAGAGGCATCGATACGTACATATCGCGCGTCTGCCCAAACGCCGAGCCGAGTTCTTTTCCAACGCCAATCACCTGAAAAACCCGGCCGTCGACCTTAATCGTCTGGCCCAGCGGATTTCCGGTCGGAAACAGCTTTTCCGCCGTTTCCGAACCGATAACGCAGACGAACTTCCGCGCCTCTTCCTCGGCATTGCTAAAATAGCGGCCCTGACTCATCTCGATCTTTTCGATCTCTTCGATATTCGGCGTCGTCGCTTTCACCTGTACGCTTAAGAGTGATTTATCACCGAATTTAATATCTGCCATCGAGCCCGATTTACCGCCCGCGTCCTTTATAAATCCACCGCGGCCCTTCAATGCCTGAAGATCGTTGATATCAACGTCCTTGTTACGCCGGCGGGCTGCGTTGAGGGCTTCGACACTTGAGAAATCCTCGATGGAAAATCGCTGCACGCTAAAGGCGTTCGTCCCGATGTTCGCAATTTTTTCGTCGACGTACGCGTTGAAGCCTTCGATCAGCGAAACCACCACGATCACCGTCGCCACGCCGAAGATCACGCCAAGCAGAGTCAGAAACGACCGGAGCTTGTGCCCGAGGATAGATGCGAATGCAAGTTTTAGCGCTTCGAAAAACGACATCGTATTAAATAGAACAATATCAGGTACGCGCGAGACTTGTGAATGTTTCGGGTAGATTTTAGGTTCTCGTCGAGGAGGTTTTTAACGCGGATTGAGCTGATCGGGCGAATAACTGTGGATAAGATTCCTACGGAAAAATCCAGATAAATTCGCGAAATTCGCCCGATTCGTGTTGCATGCTACCGCAAGCAAACAAAACCGTCATTTTGCCAATCCAAAATCGAAAACCTAGAATCTAAGCAGTGTTCATCGATCGCGTTAAAATTAAAGTAAAAGCCGGCGACGGCGGTAACGGCGTCACTGCATTTCGTCGTGAGAAGTTCGTGCCACGCGGCGGGCCCAGCGGCGGCGACGGCGGCGTGGGCGGAAGCGTTTGGCTGGAATCCGACGAAGGCCTGAATACGCTGCTGCACCTGCGCTACAACCCCGAGCACAAAGCCGAACGCGGCCGCCACGGTGAAGGATCGAACCGCCATGGCAAAGACGGTGCGGATGTGACGGTAAAAGTTCCGGTAGGCACGCAGATCTTTAACGCCGAAACGGATGAGCTTGAGGTCGATTTTAGCGAGCCCGGCCAGCGTCAAATGATGGCAAAGGGAGGAAAAGGCGGTGGGGGAAATGCCCATTTCGCAACACCGACGCGGCGTGCGCCAAAGTTTCACTACCAGGGTCGCCCCGGGCAGGAAAAAGAACTTCAGCTCGAATTGAAATTGATCGCCGATGTCGGTCTCGTCGGCTTTCCAAACGCCGGTAAATCGACCCTGATCTCGGTCATTTCCGCGGCTAAACCCAAGATCGCAGATTATCCGTTCACCACGCTCGAACCGAATCTCGGCGTCGTGGATATGGGCGATTACAAAACATTCGTCGTTGCGGATATTCCAGGACTGATCGAAGGTGCTTCGGAAGGTGCCGGACTAGGCGACCGCTTTCTGCGTCATGTCGAGCGTACGAAATTGATCCTGCACCTGGTCGATGTGTCTTCCTTCTCAGGCCGCGATCCGGTGGAAGATTATGAGATCATCAACCGCGAGCTTGCAAACTACAGCGAAGATTTGGCAACGCGGCCGCAGATAGTCGTTGCAACAAAGATCGATTCGCTGGACGATCCGGAAAGATTGGAAAACCTGAAGAAAAGAGCGAAACAGGACCGTAAGCAGTTTTTCGCTATCTCGTCGGTGGCGCGAACGAATATCGAAGAGTTGGTATTTGCAGTTTCAAAAGATCTTGAGGCAATCGGGAAAACTAGCGTTGCACGCTCAGGAGCACTCTAGACCGAGCTTTCGCGCCCTCTGCGTGATGTTCTTTGCGACCTCTACATTTGAACCCTCTCATGCGTTCTTCAACGCAGAGTCCACAGAGTATACGCCGAGATCACGGAGAAGATGAGAAAACGCTGGAAAATACAATGAAGAAAATTGCATATTTCGGCGGCACTTTCGATCCGGTGCATAAAGGTCATCTTACGATCGGTCGGTCGTTGGTGAAGCTGTTTGGACTTGATCGATTTTTCTTCCTGCCCGCGTTTCATGCTCCGCACAAGCCTGATCGGCCGCCGACTTCCGGGTACCACCGGTATGCCATGCTCTGCCTAGCGACCTGCGACGAGCAAAACATTTCCGTATCTACCCTCGAACTTGATAAGCGCGAAAAGCGATACACCATCGACACACTTGCTGAGATCAAAGCTTTGCATCCAGGTTCGAAGGTCTTTTTCGTAATGGGGGCCGATTCATGGACGGACATAAGAACGTGGCATGATTGGGAAAATTTATTGCTTTCGCATAACCATATCGTTGTAACCAGACCGGGTTATGAGATCGGGTTTAGTCACGTTACCGCCGGGGTGCGGGAACGGATAGTTGATTTACGAAACGGCTCGACCGATTCTGCCCAACTTACCCACGCAAATCCCAGAATTTACGTTACCGATATTGCGCTAATTGATGTCTCCGCGACTGAGATAAGACAAGACATCGCGACGGACGATATTTTGGACAACTCGGACGCCGTGCCCGCCGAGGTTGCAAAATACATCGAAAAGTACGAACTTTATAACTGATGGAAGAAATTCAGGAAAAGACCCTTCATCGTGAGTCCGTCAAGATAGAAATACCAAAGATTTCAATTCCGTTTGCCGAGATAGACCCCGAGGTCCAGCTTGCCGTACGGTGTGCGGCGGATAAGAAAGGTCTCGACATTCGAGTATTAGACCTTCGGCAGATCGCGACATTTACCGAATTTTTCGTGGTGGCCAGCGGTGCTAATCAGCGGCAGGTTCAGGCGATTTCAGACGAGATAAGCGAACAGTTGAAAAAGCAGTTAAGCACTCGTGCCATTCGCGTCGAAGGTTACAGTGCCGGAGAGTGGGTGCTGCTTGATTTCGGTGATTTCATAGTTCACGTGTTCGACAAGGACGCACGCGAATTCTACGACCTGGAACGCCTGTGGCGTGACGCTCAAAAAGTCGACCTTCCGGCTGAATTGTAGGTTCCGGGTTAACTATTCACTATCGACTAAAAAACTATCCACTGAATGTAAAAGAATCATGAGTCGATAGTTTGTGTCTGGCCCTTAGAGGACAAAAAGGCTGCCGATGAAATTCAAATTCATCTGGATAGGTAAAACAAAAGATAAAAATTGGAAGGCGCTTCAGGAGGAATATCTGGAGCGTCTTTCACATTTTGTCCGATGCGAAATCGTTGAGATACGCGACTCGGCAAAGCATGAAACAAAAAGAAATTGAGGACAAACGCTTACTGGAATTATTGAATCCAAATACCTTCCTCA
>CADEEU010000076.1:0-1404 GCA_902826385.1 uncultured Acidobacteriota bacterium
TCTCACAGTTCAAATGGCTTATGCAAAAATATTTACGAAAATGAATCACGATTCATCTTGAAATATTTGCGGAAATCGGTTAGACTTTAGTTTGTTGCGTTTTAACGAATCCAATCTTAGGCTATACCAGTTTAATTTAGACCCCCGAACCACTAACCTTTTCGAGACCCTGTTTTCTTAGTCCGGTTTTTAATTTAAATCGTCTCCTGCCCTGGAGTTTATCATGAAAAAATTTACGGCTATTTCTGCCGCTTTTCTAATATTTCTATCCTCAATGCCCATTCAGCTTCAGGCAAAGAAGCTCGAAAAGCCGGAGATTCGTCCGGCCGCAAGTCTTTTGCCCAACAGATTTTCGAGCATCGCTCAAAACTGCGATGACCTCGATGGAACGTCGGCAATTTTGGCGATCGCCTGTAACGGCGTATCGGTGACGCCGATCAATTTCAATGCTTTGAATCGCGTCAACGAGGTTACGCCGGTAAATCAAGTCGGAGCTCGCTTCCGTTATCCAAGCGTGGGTACGACACCCGACGGCACTGTGCTGGATGCGGTAGTGACCGTAACCGGCTACACCAACAATCAGGATTCAAGCCCGACCACGTTTCGCGATGCGGACACGGCGGCCGTCGGTTTCGACGGAAACCTTCAACCCAGCCTTGAGCCCGAGAATAATCAATATAGTGCGAATGCCGTCTGGAACGGCAGTATTACGTACCGAATTCAGTTCTTTCAAACCGGTACGACTACTCCGCGGGTGATAAATGTCGTGGCCACCTCGATCGATAACGACGGCTCGAATGCCTGCGGCGGACTGCGTGAAAGAGTTACCTATTCCACGGGCTACAACCAGCTGTTGTTGAACAATCCGACAAATCAGACTATTCCGGTAAGTCCGGGAAACCGTGTTGACGGGCCATCGGGCACAGTTCAGACCGGAATCGGCGTCGGCGCAAATTTTGCGAGTGCCGCACTTTACCTGAATGTCAACGAGATTAGCTGGACACAGGGATTTGTGAGTGCAGGAAACTGCGCGGCAGGCGGTGCGTCCGAAGATCGTTTCGGCTCGCTGAACATGTCATGCCAGATCGATTTCAATCCCGATTTCACCACTTTTCCGCTCAGCGGCACCGTCTTCAACGACCTCGATGGCCTGACGGATTTGACCGTTGACGGTACCGGAACCGGCACGCCCAGCGGCACGCCGTTGTTCGCTAATCTGGTGGATGCCAACGGAAATGTCATTGCTTCGGTGCCAGTTGCCGCGAATGGAACTTATTCTTTTCCCAATGTTCCGCCTGGCACTTTTCCGGTGCGTATCTCAACCACTCAGGGAGTCGAGTCCAACGCGGCACACGCAAACACGCTGCCTGCAGGCTGGTTGAAAACTGGTGAAAATTTGGGCAC